>LUYY01000078.1 GCA_001603415.1 Bacteroidales bacterium Bact_07
GCAAAGCCAAACAGCACGATTACCGGAGCAAGCGTAATGCGTCGGAAACTGAAAATATCGGGGTTAAACACATTAGGATCGGTTGAGCCTCCGCCAGCCATAAGAATAAAACCAAGAACAATTATGGCAAAGCCTATAATCATCAACTTATAGTTCATCCAGCTTAACGGAAAAAGGTTTTCCTTGTTCTCTAGCTCTTTTTTGGGGGTATTTTTTGCTGACATAACAGTGATATTTTATTCGGTTAGTAATATAAGTCATCGGCGCTCAGGCGTAAAAACTTGTTTACAGCCATTAGGGTTGCCAAAAAGTTAATCACGATACCGGTAACAGTAATTGTGGCAAATACAAGTATGATACTTGGCGGATCAAGAATGGCTAATAAATCGGTAACCTCTTTGTTTATGGCATACAGCAACCCTATTAACAAGGCAATGGCAATAAACGAAGCGTATAGGGCATGTAAAATGCTTTTCAGAAGGAACGGTCGGCGAATGAAGCCCCAGCTTGCGCCAACAAGCTTCATGGTGTTTATAATAAAACGCTTAGAGTAAACCGAGAGACGAATAGTATTGTTGATTAAAACCAGCGAAATGAATAACATTAAGCCAGCAAAAATGAGTATCACCAAGCTAATTCTACTTACGTTATCGTTAACCAGATTGATTAGCGAACGCTGGTAGTCAACCTCTTTAACTTGCGGGAAACGCTTTAACCAGCTCTCAATACGAGCAATACTATCGTTGTTGGCATAATCGGCTTTGAGCCTTGCCTCGATATAAGCATTTAAAGGGTTATAGCCCAAATAGGCAATAAAATCCTCGCCAAGCTCGTTGGCCATAATTTTAGCAGCATCCTGCTGAGTGAAATACTGTGTCGATTTGATATAGGAACTTGCATCGAGTTGCTTTTTCAGGTAAAGGGCATCGGCATCGGAAACACCCTCGTTCAGGTAGATATCGAATCCAATATTTTCCTTAACGTACGCCGAAAGCTTTTGAGCGCTAATTACCAGAATGCCAAGTAAACCCAAGGTAAAAAGTACCAGCGAAATGCTGATAATTGAAGAGATGTAAGAACTCCTCAGTCGCCCTTTTGTTGCCCTGTTTACTGAATTAGCCATTTACTCCTTAAATGTTTTGTACAAGTTTAATCCGGCCCACCCAACAAAGGTAAGTATTAATAGTAGAGATGATGCTAAATCGATATACATTCCTTTTTTCCACATGGGCGGATCAAATACAAATTCTATATCGTGGTTACCGGCAGGGATGAGCATAGCTCTGAGCACATAGTTTACCCTGAAATGATCGGCAGGTTTACCATCCATATAGGCTTGCCAGCCTTTGGGGTAATAAATCTCCGAGAAAACGGCCAACTGCGATACTGGTGAGCTGCTTTTATACCTCAACCTGTTAGGGCGATACTCGGTAAGTTCAATAGAACCCTGCCCTGATTTACCGATTTCAAAATCCTTAACGTATTTCTCAAATCGCTTATCGACTACTGCTGTTGTTTTTGGGTTAAAACCATTAAGGGCTTCAATCTCCTCATCGGCATTTTGAACAACTTTAATGGAATCGACAAACCAGGCATGGCCAAGCGCATCGGGGTTGTAAACCGCTACAGGGCCCTCCTTCCCGGGCTGGATAATATACTTTGTGTTTAACATGTTAAACACAGCAATATTACCCCTTGATAGGTGAAAATCAATTAAATCCTGATAACGCCGTAGCTTAGCACCATGGTATCCTCCAACTGATTTATGGAAGTATGATGTTGATGCATCGTTAAAAGGGCTTACGGTAAGGTTAAACACCCTGAAATTGGGGTCTTTATCGGCAAGTATCTGCTTATCGGCATCGGTTGGCGTAAAGGGGGCTTCAACTCTTTGGGGCGATTCAAAGTTGCTATTATCCATAAAGCGCTTGTTAACCACCCACATATCAACTGTAATTAGCAAGCCCATCAAGGCAAAGAACAGGGAAGGCTTTAACTTCTTCATGTAGTATAGAGCAAGGGTAACCGCTCCGGCAACTACAAAGAATAGCGAGCGGAACGCATCGTTCCACATCAGCATTTGCCTATCCTTACGCATTACCTCGATGATTTCCTTGGGCCAACCCAGCTGACTATCGATAGAGCCGCTGAACGAAAACATTCCCTTGCCTACCAGAATGAAAAGTAGGCAAACACCGCCCACTAACCCTAATGACCACTTAATGGCTTTCCAAAAATCGTCTTTTGCAATCTTGCCTTCAACAACATCCTTTAGGGCAAGAAAACCTATTAGAGGTATTGTAAGCTCCGCTATTACTAAAATCATCGATACTGTGCGAAACTTGTTGTAAAATGGGAAGTAATCGAGGAATAAGTCGGTAAGGAAATTAAAATTTTTGCCCCATGAGAGCATTATGGCCAGCATGGTAACTGCAAACAAATACCATTTAAACCTACCTTTCAGGATAAACATTCCAAACACAAAGAGGAAAATCACTATTGCGCCAAGATAAACTGGCCCCGATGTTGAGGGTTGTGGCCCCCAGTATGTAGGTAGATTTTTAACAATAGCGTTTACCTGGCCTATGGGAACCCCATTTTGCCTCAGGAACTGGAAAGTTTCCGAATTCTCGCCAACATCCATTGTGCTTGAACCGCCCATCAGGTTTGGGATGAGGAGGTTAAAGGTCTCAGCAACCCCATAGCTCCATTGAGTTGCATAATCCTTATCGAGGCCTGAGGTTTGGACATTCCTGTTGTGAGTCAACTCCGATTTTCCCCTTATGGTGTCTTTCCCGTAGTCGTTAGTAAACCAAAGGTAAGTGAAGTTAGCACCAAAAGCCAGCATTGCTGCAACCATCAAAATACCCGTTGCCTTTGCAAACATTTTCAGGGTTTTGGCCTTGATAGCCTCAACAAGATAGTAGAGATAGATAGAAGCCATTACCAGGGCACCGTAGTAGGTAATTTGTGGATGACCGGCATTAAGGTTAAGCCCAAAGGCCAGTCCAAAAACCGCCAATCCTGCTAAGAAGTTTCCCCGCAAGGCTAATATCATTCCGGCAATGGTTGGAGCAATATAGGCAATAGCATGAATTTTAGCGTTATGCCCAGCCCCAATAACTATCATGAAATATGTCGATAACCCATAGGTTATAGACCCCACAATGGCAAGCCAAGGGTTTACCCCAAACACCAAAAGCAGGATATAAAATCCTAACATGGTTAGGAAGATATAACTTGCCGGGCGGCCCACCACATTAAGAAAATTATCGACATGCTTTAACAGGTTTCCCTTGTAATTAGCTGAAATAAGATAGGCCGGCATTCCACCAAACATGCTGTTTGTCCATAGCGACTCTTCGCCTGTTTTAGCCTTATAGTCCAATATTTCTTTGGCTGAACCCTTCCACATGGCAATATCGTGCTGTGCAAGCTTTTTACCTTGTAATTGTGGGTAGAAGTATGCTAAGGGTATAGCCATGAAAAGCAGCAAAGCTACAATGTGAGGCATTATCTTACTTAATTTTGAGTTCATGCCGGCAAGTATTTAATTAGATTTGACGAAGTAAGTTAGTCAACGAAACCTTATCGCTCATAATCTCGCGCAGGCGCGATGCGGGAACCCGTTCTTGCTCCATGGTATCGCGGTAGCGAATGGTAACCGTTTCATCCTCTAAGGTTTGGTGGTCAACGGTAATGCAAAATGGCGTTCCAATTGCATCGTGGCGGCGATAGCGCTTACCAATAGTATCCTTTTCCTCGTACTGGCATGTAAAATCGAACTTGAGGTCGTCCATAATCTTACGGGCCATCTCGGGCAAACCATCTTTCTTAACCAGCGGAAAAATGGCAAGTTTTACTGGTGCTAAAGCAGGTGGTATGCGAAGAACAACGCGCTCATCGCTGGTTCCATCCTCCTTGGCCACTTTTTCCTCGGCGTAAGCAGCAGAAAGAACAAGCAGGAAAGTACGGTCTAAGCCAATTGATGTTTCAATTACGTAAGGAATGTAACTTTGGTTGATGTCGGGGTCAAAGTACTGCAACTTTTTCCCCGAATATTTTTGGTGATTCGATAAGTCGAAATCGGTGCGGGAATGGATACCCTCCACCTCCTTGAAACCGAATGGGAATTCAAACTCGATATCGGAAGCAGCATTGGCGTAGTGGGCAAGTTTCTCGTGCTTATGGAAACGGTACCTGTTGTCGCCAAAGCCCATGGCTCTATGCCAGCGCATACGTTTTTCCATCCAGAACTCGTACCACTTCATCTCTTCGCCCGGACGAACAAAGAACTGCATTTCCATTTGCTCAAATTCGCGCATGCGGAAAATGAACTGACGGGCAACAATCTCGTTACGGAACGCTTTCCCTACCTGAGCAATTCCAAAGGGAATTTTCATGCGTCCGGTTTTCTGAACGTTGATGTAGTTAACAAAAATCCCCTGAGCGGTTTCAGGACGAAGGTATATGGTACTTGCCTCATCGCTAACCGAACCCAACTTGGTTTCGAACATTAGGTTAAACTGGCGTACCTCAGTCCAGTTGCGAGTACCTGAAATTGGGCAAACAATTTCGCAGTCCTCAATTATCTTTTTAATCTCGGCAAGGTTGTTCTGTTCCAGAGCCTCAACCATC
>LUYY01000079.1 GCA_001603415.1 Bacteroidales bacterium Bact_07
ATTTGATTTTTATCATGCTTACAAATGGGAAAAAAGTTGAATATTGCGAAAATTAATTGTGAGTAACTATGAAAAAAGGCTTTGGCTCGTTTGGTAAAAGTTTTTGGACTGCCATTACCATGGAATTCTTTGAAAGGGGCTCATACTACGGTGTGATGTCGATTCTTTCGGTTTACCTGGTTCTTAGTACTGATCAAGGCGGATTGGGTTTTACCAAGGAAAAGGTAGGAATCATAAAAAGCGTTATTACGCCGTTACTATATATACTCCCCATAGTGGCAGGGGCCATAGCCGATAGATTTGGCTACCGAAAAACACTATTCTTTGCCTTTGCCGTAATGAGTTCAGGGTACTTCCTAACAAGCATTAGCACCTCATACTCTGCTGTATTCCTAAGTCTTACGCTCATGGCAATAGGTGCGGGAACCTTTAAACCAATAATTTCCGGAACAATAGCCCGAACCACCAACGAGTCGAACTCATCGTTAGGATTTGGAATATATTACTGGTCTATAAACCTTGGGGCCTTTCTTTTCCCATTACTCTTAGTCCCTTACCTTAAATCGTTGGGTTGGAACTACATTCTGCTGATGGCCGCATTTGGGACAGGTTGGCTGCTATTATTAAATTTCTTTGTGTTCCGTGAACCCTCAAGGCCACAAAGCCAGAAAAACCTTGTTCAGGTTTTTGCCGATATGCTTTTGGTTCTAAAAGATTATAAGTTCATACTAACCATTGTAATATACTCAGGTTTCTGGATTCTTTACTTTCAGATGTACGACTCTGTACTCTGGTTCTTAAAGGAGCGTATCGACATGACCCCGGTTAACAATGCTGTAAATTCTTTTTTGACCATTTTTGTCGATAATCCATCGTGGAGGTTTGATGCTGAACATGTTACGGTAGTTAATGCGGGAACCATAATACTTTTGCAGCTTATAGTATCGGCAATTCTAAAGAATGCCAAACCATTACAAACCATGATAGTTGGAATATCGTTTGGGACACTGGGACTTGGCCTTTTGGCCATTTCAACCTATGCATGGGTATTTATTTTAGGATTAGTGATTTTTACCATTGGCGAGATGACCGCACATCCTAAGTTTATATCTTACATTGGATTAATTGCTCCTCAGGATAAGAAAGCACTATACTTAGGATACTCATTCCTTTACGGGGTTATTGGTAGCGGAGTAGGTGGCGTTCTCGGGGCTTTTGCTTACGTTAGGTTTGTAACTAATATGAATCGACCCGAACTGTTTTGGTTGATGTTCTGCGGAATAGGTGTTTTAACCATCATCAGCCTAATTGTGTTTAACAGGTTTGTTCTAAAGGGTTCAAAACAAAGTTAGCCTGTTATATTCCGTAAAGCGGGAGTTCAACCGTAAAGGTTGTTCCAACATTTTCCTTTGTGGTAAAATGGATATTGCCACCAAAATTCAGAATTATTTCCCGCGAAATGGCTAATCCTAATCCCGTACCACCCGATTTAGTGGTAAAGTTGGGTGTAAATATTTTACCAATCGCATCGCTGGGAATTCCAATGCCCGTGTCGGTAACATCAACCCTCACCATATTATTGGCAGTAGTTGATATGTGTATGTTCACCTCGCCGGTTTTACCACGCTCAATGGCTTGTATGCCATTCTTAACAAGGTTGTTGAATACCCTTAAAAGCTGGTCTTTATCGGCAAAAACAATTGGTTCACCGGCCGTATTAACAAGGTTTATTTTGATATGCTTGTAGCTTGAGTATAGGGTGATAACATCGCTTATAACTGTCACAAGATTTACCGGCTCGCGTTTTGCCGTTGGAAGTTTAGCAAACGACGAGAATTCGTTGGCAATTACCGTAAGGGCATTAATCTGCTCGGTTAACGATTGGGCAAACTGTTCAAAACGCTCATCCCAGTTAGGTAAGCCTTCGCGTTTAGCCTTAACAAGGTGCTGCAAGCTCAATTTCATGGGGGTTAAGGGGTTTTTTACCTCATGGGCTATTTGTTTGGCCATTTCGCGCCATGCGGTTTCGCGTTGACTCCGGGCAAGTTCTTCGGCGCTTCGGGCTAATTCCACAACCATTCGGTTATATTCGGAGATGAGCTGGCCCACCTCGTCGTTTCCAGTATATTCAATGGTGGCATTGTTGCCGGTTATATTAACCCTACTCATGCTTTGGCGTATCATCTCCAGGGGCTTGGTTAACTCTGAAGCTATGGCTACCACCAACGAAATGGATAGTAATGCAAGCAGCGCAAATATGTTGATTATTGCCACAACAATGCTATATAGCTCGTTACGGAGTTCTTCCTGTCGGGTAAAGTAGGGGAGATTTAGGTATGCAACTGTTTTACCGTATGGGTTTAATAAGGGCACGTATGCCGATAGGAATTTGGCTTTCCCAATGCTTTCCTGTTCCATGTACTTGGGGTTATGCAGGTGATGCAAATGGTGCCAAGCAATGGGGTTCATCCTTCGGCCTAAAAGTTTCTTGTCAAAAATCTCGGAACGCGATGTGGCAAGCAGAACGCCAGCGGTATCGTAAATGTTTATATCGGTATAAAAGGTGTTTGAGAGGTCTATCAATTTCTCCTTGAGTAGCTCAATATCTTGTTTGTTGTGGCTCATCATTGGTAATTGATGCTCCAGCTCAAATTGGAGCGAAAGCAGTTTTTCGCTGAGGTTACTGTGGTTTCTGTCGTCAAAGTTCTTTACATTGTAGTAAATGGTTGCTCCGGCCACAAGCACCATCGATACAATGATGATTGATACCATTGCCCATCCAATCTTATGTTTTAAGCTGGTGAACCCTGAACTTAAATTAATTCCAAGCAAATAGAGGTAAATCGATAAAAGTACAAGGGTGAAAATCAGAATGTAAGCAAACGATGCTGTTGCGCTAAGGGGTTCTTGTCGGGGTCTGCTAATTAAAATGGTATCGGATTGGTTTGGTTTGTAGGATATATGGTTGTATCTATTCTCGTTGAAAAATTTGTATGTACCCGAAACCGTATCGCTTTCAACCATCGAAAGTTTGTATTCGTAGGCACCAGACTTGGTAATAAGCTTACCGTCGTGATATTTAGCCCACGAATACCCTTTCAGCTGGTTTCGCTTATTCTTGCCTTCAATGAGCAGTTCCGGATATCCCAGGAGTTCCCAGTTTGGTCGGCTGTTCAGTTCAATGTAAAGGTTACGCACTTCATCGTCGAAGCGGTAGCTCAGCACGCCGATGTAGTAAACGTAACCCGATTGGGTTGATAAGTAGTAAAACCGTGATCCGGGCAATATGATACCGTAACTCGATATCAGATTATCGAAGAACAGGTTGCAGCTGGTTTTGTTTCCCAGTTCATCAATAATTACTGAGTTTTCCAAGCATACCGTTGCCGTTAAATCATAGCGGTTGAGGTAATCCTTGAAGTACTCACGACGCAGGTAGTCGTAAAACTCAACATTTTTGTTTCCAATATCTTTTACGCAGCTCCGCGCGTAGGAGTCGGTTGTAAGGGATTGGTATAGCTGAGGCAGTATCATTTCGGCCAGCGGGTCGCGCTCGCTACTCAGGCTTACGGCCAATACCTTTCGCACTTCAACTTCTTTTTGCCTGCTGTAAACCGAAACTATCAGAGTGATGTAGATTGATGTAATGGCAGCAATATGCAGTAGAACCTTAGCGCCAATGGATTTGTTTTTTAACCAATAGAACCAGTACAGCGAACCCGATACAATTAAAACCCAAATAAAACCGTAAAGCGAGATGTAGCTGAAATCGACCAGTAGGAAAAATGGGATTAAAACAATTAGTGCCACAATTGCTGTGATCCTTAAAAAACGATGGGTCTTTACCTGTTCGTTAACCCTTAGCCACAGCAGGTTAAAGGTGATGGCTGCAAGAACCCAAAAGGCAATCGATAGGTATCCTATTACCGAGTAAATGTTGAGGTTGAAAATATTGGAGGTATCGAGCGGAATGGTGGAGTGGTTTACCAGCGACACAATCATTGCATGGGCTGCAACGTAGCACAAGAGCATCATCATCAATGTAATGGCCGAAAGTGTTTTGCCAAGTAAGGATTGGACGGACAGCTTGTATTGGCTTAAGTTGCGGTATGCAAAAGCTGCAATGAGGAGGATTATAAAAGCATTGATTAAGTAATCGCCAAGCGAAGGGCTATACCATGTGTGAGCGTAAAACTCAGGGTTGAAAATTTGTAAGGGCAATGTACCGGGGAAAGGGTTTTTTAAGCTAATTACTCTGATTAAAACAATGGCAGTAGTTAAAATCAGAATCCGAATACCCGGACGTGCCTTCAAATATCGATTTAACGATAGTATTAACGATGTAATTATCAGTATTATAAAGATGTATCGCAAGCCTATTTTGATATTGTCTTTTAGAATTGTACCGGCTTTGTCGGTTGGCACCAGGTAGAAAGGTTCAAAATTTTTAGGCCTTATTGGAATGCAGTACGATTCCATCTGCTTGGATATAGTAAATCCCGACAGGATTTTAAAATCGTCGCTGTAGTCGTTTATCAGGTACTTATTCTGGTATGGGAATTCGTTCGATACATGAATCAGAACCCTTGCCGCAAGGGTGGAGTCGGCATTGTAGTTCCGCAACGAGATGTAATATGCGCTGTTGAGTTTTACCAGTCGGGCAACATCCTTTTTTTTAATGCATATATCGGGCTCAATGTTTGTTGACCAGAAGCAAAGAGAGTTGTTTTTATAGATAAAAATTTCAAATCTATCCATCGCCGATAGCGAGTTGATGAAATCAAGGCACTCCTCAAATGTGGTTGAGCTGCAGGAACTATCAATTTTCTTTAAGAGTTTTGTGGATAGTTCAAACGCGTTTTGCACCTTTTTCTCAACTAACTTCTCTATGGTGCCTTTTTTTGCAGTTATTGGCTGTACGTAAGGGATATTATTCAGCCCAAACTCCGATATGAACAGGAGTATGGCCGAGATTGCTAATAGGATTATTGTTATGTAGTGTAGTTTTGGTTTCATTCTCAAAGGTAAGTTACAGCAAAAATCGCGCCTAAGTTAGGGATTGTGGTAGGGTTCGCCCTTAATAATCGTAAATGCTCTGTAAAGTTGCTCGGCAAATAATAGCCGGATAAGTTGGTGAGAAAAAGTCATGGGCGAAACCGAAAGTTTACCATGGCATGCCGCTTTAACCCTTTGGTCAAAACCGTAGGGGCCACCAATAACGAAAGCCAAATCGCGTTGGCCGCCATTCATGCGTTTTTCAATAAAACCAGCAAACTCTACTGAAGTATAAAGTTTTCCATGCTCGTCGAGGAGTATGCACTCCTGGTAGTTCTCCATTTCGGCAAGTAACATATCACCTTCCTTTTGCAGCTGGAGCTCAACGGGCATCGATTTGGTATTTTTGAGTTCAGGTAAGGTTTTGAAATCGAACCTACAGTACCTGTTAATTCGTTTGGCGTAGTTCTCGAACCCTTCGGCAATGTACTTTTCATTTGTTTTCCCTATTGCTACAAGAGTTATTTTCATTGGCAAAATGGTAAAAATTTTATGGTTTCCTGTTAACACAGAAACCATAAAATTAAGCAAAACTTGATATAGTTGTTACAGGCTGTGTAAATGTTTATTGCTTGAAGGGGGATAGGCGTGGGTTAAATAGCACAGTATAGATAGCATTTTGCAAACATCGCAGAATGATAGTTGTGCAGGAGTTATAGGATGGATGATAACAAGAAAACCTCATTTGTAACGTTTCACGGCTCACGGTTCACGATTCACGACTCACGTTTCATGTCTTTCTTTTTCATCGATACCAGCACAAATACCGTATGGCTATTGCCTGTAGAAATCACCTTTTTGCGCTCTACGCGCACGTCGCGTAATTCAGCCTTAACCACTTCGGTGGTTATGCTTTCGCCATCCTTGCTTAGGTACTTAACCTGCCCAACCTGCCGGGCCAGTTGGATTTTGGCATCCATGGTTGCCTTTTTTTCGGCCACGTCAAGCGTAGGGGCTGTTGCTGTTCCGGCAGCGTAAATCTTTCGGGCTGACGAGGGCGGATTGTTGTACCAGTCAGGTATCGATTCTACATCTACCTGTGCCATTGCCGCAGTGGAAAACATCAACAGAACAAAGGTTATTAGTCGGTTCATGGTACTTTGGTTTATCAACTTAATTTATCATAAATCGTGCCACGGCAAGCTATGCTAATAAGCTTTTGCTAAAGCTATAGTCCTTTGTTGAAAAAATGCTATTTTTGCGGTTCGATTTAGTTTACAACACAATATATGGATAGCACAAAAGAACTTTCGGCTAAGTACAACCCGGCTGAGGTTGAGGATAAATGGTACAAGTACTGGATGGAAAAAGGATTTTTTCGTTCAACCCCCGACGACCGTGAACCTTACTGCATAGTAATACCACCGCCCAATGTAACCGGGGTGCTTCACATGGGTCACATGCTCAACAACACCTTGCAGGATGTGCTGGTTCGTAGGGCCCGCATGAAAGGCAAGAACGCATGCTGGGTTCCTGGTACCGATCATGCCTCAATTGCAACCGAGGCTAAGGTTGTGGCCAAATTGAAAGCCGAAGGAATAGAAAAATCTCAGCTTACCCGCGAAGAGTTTCTGAAACATGCCTGGGAATGGAAGGAAAAGCATGGTGGAATAATCCTTGAGCAGCTTAAGAAGCTGGGTGCTTCGTGCGATTGGGAACGCACAAAGTTCACCATGGATCCAGCCCTATCGGACAGTGTTATCCATGTTTTTGTCGATTTATATCGTAAAGGCTACATTTACCGCGGTGTGCGGATGGTAAACTGGGATCCGCAGGCTAAAACTGCCGTGTCGGACGAGGAGGTAATTTACCGCGAGGTAAACGGAAAACTTTACTACCTAAAGTACAGGATTGATGGCGAAGATGGTTATGTAACCATAGCCACTACCCGTCCCGAAACCATTCTGGGCGATACTGCCGTTTGCGTAAACCCCAACGATCCACGATACACAAACCTAAAGGGAAAACACCTTTTAGTTCCGCTTATCAATCGGAGAGTGCCTGTAATTTTTGATGAGTACGTTGATATGGAGTTTGGTACAGGAGCCCTCAAGGTTACCCCGGCTCACGATATCAACGACTACATGCTTGGCGAAAAGTATAACCTTGAGGTTATCGATATTTTTAATGATGATGGCACCCTGAACCAGTTGGCTCAGCTATACGTGGGAATGGATAGGTTTGAGGTTCGCAAGCAGATTGTTATCGACCTGGAAAAAGCCGGAAATCTTGCAAAGGTTGAGGACTACGTGAACAAGGTTGGCTTTAGTGAGCGTACCGATGCCGTGATTGAGCCCAAGCTCTCGATGCAGTGGTTCCTTAAAATGAAGGAGATTTCAAAGCCTGCACTCGATGCAGTGGTAAACGGCGATATCAAGCTGCATCCCCCTAAGTTTGTAAATACCTACCGCCACTGGATGGAGAACGTTAAGGATTGGTGCTTGTCGCGCCAGCTATGGTGGGGGCATCGTATTCCCGCATGGTACTTGCCGCATGGCGGATATGTGGTGGCTCACAACGAGCTGGAGGCTCTTGAACTTGCTCGGAAAGAAACCGGAAACCCTAACCTGCAACTTTCCGATTTACGCCAGGACGAGGACGTACTCGACACATGGTTCAGCTCGTGGCTATGGCCAATATCGGTATTCAACGGTATTCTTGACCCCGAAAATCGTGATATCAAGTATTACTATCCCACTCACGACCTGATAACCGCACCGGAAATACTATTCTTCTGGGTTGCCCGAATGATTATTGCCGGTTATGAGTATATGGGCGACAAGCCATTCCGTAACGTTTACCTCACCGGTATTGTTCGCGACCAGCTCCGCCGCAAAATGAGTAAGCAGCTGGGCAACTCGCCCGACCCAATTCTCCTTATGGAAAAGTACGGTGCCGATGGTGTTAGGGTTGGCATGCTACTATGTTCACCGGCCGGTAACGACCTGCTTTTCGACGAGAGTTTGACCGAACAGGGACGAAATTTCTGCAACAAGGTATGGAACGCTTTCCGATTGGTTAAAGGCTGGCAGGTTGATGCTAATGCCCAGCAACCCCAATCGGCAAGGGCTGCGGTTGAGTGGTTTAACAATGTCCTAAACAAAGCCATTGAGCAATGCGACGATGATTTTGATAAATACCGTATCTCAGAGGCCTTGATGAACCTCTATAAACTTTTCTGGGATGAATTCTCATCGTGGTATCTGGAGGCTGTTAAACCAGCCTACGGTCAGCCCATTGATGCCGTTACCTATAACGCAACCCTCGAAATCTTTGAGAAGATGCTTGCCCTGCTTCATCCCTTTATGCCCTTTATAACCGAGGAGCTTTGGCAGCACCTGCGCAATCGCGCCGATGGCGAGAGCATTATGATTAGCCAAATGCCCAAATCAACCGGTGTAGATGAGGAACTGATTAGAACCTTTGAGCGGGTTAAGGAAACCATTGCCGGAATTCGAAACATTCGACAGGAGAAGAATATTGCACCTAAAAATCTGCTTAAAGCATCAATTCGCACTACCAGTAGGCTGAGTAAAGGATTTGAGGAGATTGTCATAAAACTTGCCGGGTTGGAGCAGTTAACCTACACCGATGGTAAGATTGAGGGGGCTGCCTCGTTCATGGTTGGCGTTGATGAGGTTTATGTTCCCCTTCAGGGTTTAATTGATGTTGATGAGGAACGACAGAAAATCCTTGCGGAACTGGAATACACTCGTGGATTCCTCGAAAGCGTTATGAAAAAGCTCAGCAACGAGCGATTTGTAAACAATGCTCCTGCAAGCGTTGTAGAGCTTGAGCGCAAAAAGCAAAGCGATGCCGAAACCAAAATAAAAGCGCTTGAAGAAAGATTAAAGGAGTTGAAGTAGTTTAATATTTATCCATAAACAATAATCGCACTCGGGGAGTACCGGGTGCGATTTTTATTTGCGCCAACAAACATAATTGCTATCGAAATAGAAATACAATTTATTTTATCCG
>LUYY01000341.1 GCA_001603415.1 Bacteroidales bacterium Bact_07
AACCATACCTGAGCGAGATCAACACCAGACCATGGAAGAAATTCCTTGAGATGCTCAAAAGATAATGGTTCCACCTGCCATTGTCCGGTTCTTCTCCCATACAGCGGGCTTTTGTAGCCAAGAACCTCCTGTTCCATAATACTGATACCAGAGCCGGAGAGAATGAGCATCACCGGATTATCCCGCATATGCAGATCCCAGATTCGCTGAAATTGGGATGGAATTGATCGGTTTCTTTCGATAAGATATGGAAATTCGTCGAGTATTATAGGAATTTTCTTTTGTGTTTCGGCAATTTTCTGGAACTGATGATGTAATAGAAAACTGGTCCAGAGTGCTTCAAATGATGGATAAGATATGAGTGCAAAATTTGGATCATCAAGGAAATCTGCAATTTCTTTAGCAAATATTCCGATGTTAATCTTTTCTGATTCTGTTGTTGCCAGAATGTATATTCCTTTTTTATCCTCTAAAAAGCGAATAAGAAGTTCGGTCTTTCCAACCCGTCTCCTTCCATAGAGTATGAGTAATTCAGAGTTATTTGAACGAAACCGGTCTTCAAGAAATGTGAGTTCATGAGTCCGGTTGATAAATTTATTGTGAGACATAAGTATATTACTTATCTCTCACAATATGATGAACGTATGGTTCGACCTGTGACAAGAAATGAAAAATCCATAAAGACGAGAGATGTATCATCTGTCAAATTCGAATCACATCATTGTATCATTTCACCCTTGACAGATGCGAAAACTCCCCCGAATCCAGCGTCGCTCACAGTATTTCTTACGGTTTTACCCCCGGATAAAAGAGTATATCCATAGATTCAGATTCTGTTCTGTCACAGGACGTGACAGGAAAAATTATGGCCGATTTTGAAGAACAATCCGTATCACGGAACGTAGGGCGAAAACTCGCCACTCCGTTTGCAAGTAAAAACACCCTGAACACTCTCATCAATACTATCCTCACCGATAATCCCTGGGGATGTACCAGTTATGTCTCCGGAGGGTCTACTCTTCCGGCTGTATCAAAAAGTTCTGAATATTATTCTGGTACAATCATCTACGAGAACACAGAAGGAAAACAGGTAGGAAAGATATCTGTCCGTTCCAAGACCGCTGCAGGATTTGACACAAACATTGCAACAATTCTTGGCAATTCGGCAATTGAAACAGCCATGGGAGGTACCGGTTCTCATGACAGCTCTACTGATTCATTTCATGTAACCCTCAAGTGCCATTCTTCAGATGGAGAACTCTTCAATGTGAATTTCAAACGGGATAAGGTAGCCATCACGAGTTTTGAATCGGTGGCTATCCAGAACACGATTGAGACCTGGGCAGATACCATTCCTGAACTGGCTTAATCCTTTTTTTGAGGTGACAATGAACCAATATGTGGTTTTTCTTTTTTGTTCCCTCTTTGTCTTTGGGTTTGTCTGTGCTGATACAGTCTCTTCTTCTATTGTCTGCTCCGGAGCATCATGGGTCTCATCATCTGTCCTTGGAAAGAGCACATCTCTTACACAGGACCTTTTTACCACCGATCCGGCTACCATCTTCAGAGAATTGGTTACCGGAGAACGGATCCAGGCAAAAGTAGTGGCACAATCAGCAGGTCCTATGGGGATTGATGAATATTCATCAGTCCGGGAACAAACCTCCAAAGATCCCTGGTTGTGTATCTTTGATAATGAAGGCAACCAGACAAAACGTGCCCATGAAACCTATGTTCTGGGTCTTATGCAACAGGGAGAATATTCTTCGGTAA
>LUYY01000080.1 GCA_001603415.1 Bacteroidales bacterium Bact_07
CTCTATGTTTCAACCCCTTTCCCTCTTTGATGGAGAGAGTCGATATAAATTTGCGAAGAAAATATCTTCAATTCTGGAAAAGTATCTCCCATCAAATCATAATGACTCCTCCGAAGCTCTCATTATAAATTCTATCATTGATTTATTTCGTGCCGCGAATCTTTTCCCGCAACATTATGTAATATATCCACTACTCAACTATCTGAAAGATTATGATGGAGATTTATTTGATGTTGATATATTCAATACGGATTCTTTAAAAAATTTGGAATTGGATCCTCATAAGTTAGATACAACCCCAAGATTTATTCATCTTTATGAGTATCAACTCTTTTTTGCTTTGAAAAATCTCAAGAGTGAAAAACATCTTACTGAGTGTTCGAATAGTGGGTGTCCTAATAGTGATAGTCCATTATGTTGTTATTTGCAGAAAGCTAATTCTGATTTTGGCCTAAGGACGTATCAGACTTGGGGCTCACAATATGATCCTCATGTTAAGGTAACTCCATATCCATATATTAAAGAGGAGGTAAACTCAAAACCAGTCTCTCCAACAAAAATAGAGATAAAATCTGATGACAAACCTCTGAAAAAAATTCGGGTTGGTCTTGTAAATCTTCGGATTACTGAGAAAAACTTGAGACAAAGTTTTGAACCATTGGAAATGCCCCCAAATATTTCTCTGGAGCGCTGGTTGTTAATTTCTCAAGCATTAAATACAGCGGTCAGAGACAAATGTGATCTGGTGATATTCCCCGAATGTTCCATTCCACATCGTTGGTTACCAAAATTGACGCACTGGTCAAAACAACATCAAATTGGGCTAGTATTTGGTCTTGAATATATCTATAATACTAAATGTCCGAATACTTCATCCTCTGACAATACCAGCAGTGAAAAATGTATAGCTTTCAACATGACTGCTGCTCTCCTTCCATTCCAAATAAATGATAAATATAAATCCTGTTGCGTATCCCTTAGAATCAAAAATCATTACGGTCCACAGGAAGAAAAAGAACTCAATATGTGTGGTTATTCTCTTCCGGATTTGGGAACCTCTACATATCATCTTTACAATTGGAGAGGGAATCAGTTTACAATCTATAACTGCTTTGAGCTTGCAGACATTCAGCACCGAGCTATATTTCGCTCCGAATTAGACTTCCTGATTGCTTGTTCTGTGAATCGTGATGTGAATTATTTCATGGATATTCTTGAATCCGTTGTACGGGATATCCATTGTTATGTGATTTATTCAAACACGTCTGAATACGGATGTTCTAGGATCATTCAACCAAAGAAACACGAAGAAAGAAATATTGGTCAAATCGGAGGTGGTACCAACTGTACGCTTCTTGCAGGTGATTTGGATATTGATGCGTTACGTAAATTCCAGTCCCATCAATATGATGAGACAGATAATAGCTTCAAACCTTTACCCCCCGGTTTCGATATTAAGAAGGTCATTGAACGTAGTGTTGAGTGATAGTGAAAATCATACTCTCTCAATTTTGGAAATGTCTTGATTATATTTCTTAATCAGATCCGGAAGTTTACCATATGGATTGCCAGTTATCTCCTGTCCCCAATATTGTAATCCGGGAATTTTATATGCAAATAATTCTGATTTACCATAGACTCCGATAACATTGATATATTCATCTAAATCATTTTGTTCCTGACACATCGCATCAAAAACGGCACACAATGCAACTACATCGTCAATTGCCCTATGACTATTTTTCACTCCATTAAGACCATAATATGATATTGCATCAGAGAGCTTGTTTGGATGTGGTTTTCTATCCCTAAATACAGTTAAAGTATCAATGACACCCCACCCATTTGGAAATACATAACGGTGTCGAGATAGCATCTCCTGAATAAAACGGAGATCAAACTGAGCATTATGCGTCACTAAAAGGATACGGCCAGGACTTTTCAGCATCATAGCAAACATCCATGCAATTTCTTCTTCGGGATGTCCCTCCCTCTCTAATATCTCAGGTGTAATCCCTGTGATTTCTTGGACATTTTCAGGATAACAAATATCATCTGGAAGTGAGATGTATTCATCCATCACTGATTTATTGCCGTATTTATCAAATTTGATTGCTGCTAATTCAGTTATCCGATCTATTTTTGGATTAAAACCGGTAGTTTCCGTGTCCACTATAAGCATATGAGAATATGTTTTAAAAATATTCGAGAAAATTGAGAGGAATTGATTGGATTGCATGAATTATACTTAGATTCAAATACAACGTTGTTGGATTTAAGGTTGGTTATGTTTTGTGTTGATATGCATAGGTCGTCCCAATAAAATCTCTGAAAAATGAATCATCTCTTCCTAATCAGAAAAGAAGATGCCCCACCGCGGGCCGCTCCGCGCCGGAGTCGCGGCCCCGCACCCCAGATCAGATTATTCCCTCCCACATCTACTGTGCATATCGTTGACCAGCTTCACTCCTTCCCCTCTCCATTTTTGTCCTTCTCCAACTGCTTATTTACCCATCAGCACCAAATATATTACAGCAATGTACCTCAAGATACACAATATCCCAGGACAGGGAAGCATCCTCGCTGCGTGCGATGCCGACCTCATGGGAAAAACATTGACCAGTCCTTTATGCGACGTTGAAATAGACTCCTCCTTCTACGGCGATACGAGAGCGACCGAAGAGGAACTTCTGGCAGCTCTCGCCGACGTATGCAGCGCGAATCTGATGGGCAAACGCGTCTGCGATATAGCGATCAAAGCAGGTCTTCTCGAGATAGAGTCCTGTCTGCTGATCGACGGCATTCCCCACGCCCAGATCTACGGAGTATAATGAGCCTCACACAAGGATTCTGTCCCAAATGCGGCGCTCCGTCGGAAAACGGCGAGCTCTGCGGCAAATGCCGGGTCAAAGACACAGTCTGGGTCGATATCGCTCCCCGTGCCGAGTGTATCGTCTGCCCGACCTGCGGATCGATAAAAACCGCCGGCATCTGGTCGGATGTCGCGGTTGAGAAAGAAGAACTCGGTCAAAATCTCGTCAACAGCGTCATTGTATTCCACAAAGACGTCGAAGACATCCAAAAAGAGATCAGCATCATCGACACAAGC
>LUYY01000081.1 GCA_001603415.1 Bacteroidales bacterium Bact_07
CGTCAAAGAGAAGCACTAATTTCACTTGAGCACCTTTACCAACAAAATATATCATTAAAGCAGATTAAGGATAACTTTATTTACAGAGATACCCGATCGGAACAGCTTTACAAGTTGGGGTACTCAAACTCTACCCTAAAGCACGATAGTCTGATCAGGGTATGTAAAGAAACGCTCAAACAAATTGGAAATCATTACAATTATAATCAGCTAGACCAAATTGGTCAGCAACTAAGCACCTATAATAAAAAGTTTTACGGCGTTAAGGAGTTGGTTCAAAAACGTGGCTTTAAGGATTTTGGAATAGAAGGCGAACTAAGGGCAAAAATACATGCCGTTGAGAGTACGGTTGAACAATTCATATAAAAAACGAGCCGAAAGAAAATATTCGGCTCGTTTTTTTAGAGTTGGACTGGTTTTCAACTTAAACCATCTTCTCGATATTCCATACAAAGGCATGAATGCCTTGCTCCCCTGCAACCTTGTTTATTTGGTTGATATATAAAAGAAGTTTATCAACCTTATCGTCATCAACAATGGTAAGGGTTCCAGAATTCATCGATGGCCAGGTATGGGTTCCCAAATGGGGTTCACCCTTATCGCTTCCAGCGCCAAGCATATCGGCCCATTTGCTGAACCCTTTAACTCCAGCAACCTTTAATGCATTATCAACCTTTTCGGACAAAGCCTGATTATATGCTATGAATACTGCTTTCATTTCAATCAATTTTTGGGTTAGTCTTCAAAAGATATTTCTCCAGCCTCTGCCTGTAACTTTTTCATTTCACGTTTTATTCGGGCATCGGCAAAAAGAGAGTAAATAATTGGCACAATAATCAGCGAAATCATCATGGAAAAGAAAAGACCGCCCACAATAGATATACCAAGCGGACGCCATGTTTCTGAACCTTCGCCTTTGGATAAAGCCAGAGGAATCATACCCAGCAACGTTGTGAACGAAGTCATAAGAATAGGACGTAAGCGCGATTTACCCCCCTCGAGGATTGCCTGGGTAATTGTTCTACCCCTATCAACCAATAGGTTGATAAAGTCGACAAGCACGATAGAGTTCTTAACGGCAATGCCAACAAGCATCACAATGGCTATACCAGAAATTAGATTAATGGTTGATCCGGTTATCCAAAGAGCAATGAACACACCGGTTACCGCAAAGGGAACAGAGAACATGATGATGAAAGGTTCACGAAGCGACTCAAACTGCGATGCCATAACAATGTAAGTAAGTATCAAAATTAGAACAAATAGTAGCATAAGGTCCTTGAATGTATCGGCCATATCCTTGGCTGCACCGCCAATCTCAACTATTACATTGTTTGGAATATTCATGGTGGCCAACTTGGCATTGATAATATTTGTTGCTGATCCAAGGTCGGTTCCTGAGAGCGCACTTACCACCTTTACAACACGAATTTTATTCTCATGCTCGATGTTGGGAGTAGTATAAACCTGTTTAATTTTAGCCACGTCGCCAACCCGAACCATATTCCCCATAGGTCCTTTGAAAGTGATATTCTCGATATCAGTTACCGATGTGAGGTTGGCATCGTTGTACTTGAGGATTACATCATACTCGGTACCCTCTTCTCTATACTTGGTAGCCGTAAGCCCATACACACGGTTACGAACAGCCGATGCCAACATGGAAGTATTAAGTCCAAGTTGAGCCAATTTATCACGGTCGGGGAAAATTTGTAGCTCCATTCGCTCCTTATCGCGACTAATTGAAACATCGCGGAATCCCTTTTCGGATTTAAGGGTATTGGCTATTTGTTCAGCAATGTAATTGGTTTGGTTAATATCGTAGCCCAGGACTTTAACTTCCATATTGTTACCACCGCCTCCACTAAACGCTGCTGACATAGCGTTTCGTGTCCCACCCGGGTCAACATACGACGATGATATTTGGGTATAACCCTTAATATCGTTGCGAATGCTATCGGCTATTTCAAAAATACTTCTTGAACGGTTATCGGCACTGGTGAGCATAAAGCTATAGTTAACAATATACGAAGCTGCCTTTTGGAAAGCGCTCATCAGTGAACCACCCTCGTCGGTACCAATACTTGTGGAAACAAGTACTATCTCAGGATACTTTTGACGAACCTTTTGCTCAAAATCGCGCGCTAGCGCCTTGGCCTCATCAATTCGTAAACCTTGGGGAATTTCCATATTTACATTTATTCGGCCATTATCCTGAGCAGGGGTAAACTCTTTGCCAATAAAACCAACTAAACCTAAACTTCCCACAAAGATGGAACCGGCTGCAATTAGAGTAAGCGTTTTGTGTTTAAGTACCCATGCTAACGATTTCACATAAAGATCATCGAAAAAGCCCCAGAAACGGTTAACTGCCTCCATAAATCTATTGCGATGGTGCTTGTAGTAAGTCTTCCCCTTGAGAATTCGTGACGAAAGCATGGGCGTTAATGAAAGAGCTGCCAACGTGGAAAGCGTAATGGTAATGCTAACAATCCATCCCAGCTGACGGAAGAAGACCCCTGTTAATCCACCCACAAGAGTTAATGGGAAGAATACAGCAACAATAACCAGGGTTGTGGCAATTACTGCTAAACCCACCTCGCGGGTAGCATACACGGCTGCTTCCATAGGGCTACTCCCTCGCTCAATATGGGTGGTAATGTTCTCCAACACAACAATAGCATCGTCAACAACCATACCAATGGCAATAACCAATGCCGACAGCGATACAATATTGATTGAGTTCCCCGAAATGTAGAGGTAGATGAATGCCCCAATAAGCGATACCGGTATTGTCAACAAGATGATAAAGGTAGAACGCCAACGCCCAAGGAATAAAATTACTACCAGGGCAACAAAGACAAAGGCATAGATTAGTGTTTCGGAAAGGTTATTGATAGAACTCTGAATGAATTCAGACGTATCGAGGATTTTTACCACCTGCACATCCGACGGAAGTTCTTTTTTAATTTCATCAACCTTACGTCGAACATCTCTTGCAATTTTAACAGTATTGGCGCCGCTTTGCTTTTGAACCATAAGTCTAACGCCCATACTGCCATTAATTCGCTCGTCAACCAAAACGTGCTTAAGGGTATCCTTAACAGTGGCAATATCCCTTAGGTAAACTAATTTACCGCCATTGTTGGCCACAACCAGGTTCTTAACAACATCGCTGCTGCTAAACTCCCCATTTGTACGAACCGGAAACTCCATCCTGCCTACCTCAATACGCCCAGCAGGTAACGAAATGTTCTCGGCGCCAATTGCTGCACCAACCTGTTCAAGAGTAAGGTTATATGAGTCGAGCTTACGCGGATCAACCTTAACATCGATAATACGAATGGGTTTGCCAATAATACTAACGGTACCCACCCCATCGATACGGCTTAGCTTTTCGACAATTCGCTCATCTATAATTTTTTCGAGTGCGGCATAACTCTTATCGGCCTGAATGCCATAAATAAGAACGGGTATCATGGAAGAGCTGAATTTGAAAATGGATGGTTTTTCGCATCCATCGGGTAAAGCCTTTTCGGCAAGGCTTATCGCATCGCGAATGTTATTGCTGGCCTCATCAAGGTTAATACCATACTCAAATTCACAGGTTATAAACGAAATATTATCCTTGCTCGACGATGTTACCTTTTTAAGGTTTTGAAGAGCATTAAGTTGATTCTCGAGCGGTTTAGTTACGTTCACTTCAATATCCTCGGCACTAGCACCGGGATAAAAGGTGATAACGCTTATGCTAGGAATATCCATGTCGGGCATTAGATCTACTGGTATGTAGAATAGCGAGTAGAGGCCCATAACGATCACCCCAATGAAAACCATTAAGGTAGTAATCGGATTTTTTACGGCTGAACTGTAAAGGCTCATGGTTTACTGTTTTAAGGGTTACTTTTTAACCACTGCTTGGCCGTCGGCAACAATGGTATGTCCTTCAATAATTATTTCTTCACCGGCAGTTAGCCCTTTCTCTATTTCTACTTTATCTTCAAAAACATCGCCTTGCTCCACTGTACGACGAACGGCTTTACCATTCTGGTAAACAAACACGTACCTCTCGTTTGTTCCCGATTGTTTTAATACAGCAAAGGCAGGAACCAGCAAAGCATCGCCTTTACCTACATTGATAATAGCGGTTGCAAACATACCGGGACGTAGCTTCATATCGGGATTAGCAACCACTACCTCAACCGTAAAGGTCTTGGTCATGTTGTCAATAGTAGGGTAAATCTTTTCAATGTTGCCTGTAAATTCCTTATCGGGGTAAACCTCGGTTTTAACAGTAACCTTCATGCCTGGCTTAATGCTATTTAAATAGGTTGATGACACACCAACCAATAGCTTAAGCTTATCGAGCTGCATGATTGAAACCACCGCTGGTTTGCCAACACCTGGTGCTGGCGACATGGTAAACATCTCACCATCGTTAATATATTTGCCAGTTATAATGCCATCAATAGGCGATTTTAACGAGGTGTTATCGTCCAAAAACTCAAGGTTAGTTTTTGCAATATCGTACTGCATCTTCACGGCATCGTACTGCTGTTGTGGAATTGCACCAACTTTTAGCAGAGAATCGACACGCTGAAGGTCAATCTTAACCTTATCGAACTGTATTTTGGCTTGCTTGTAATTGGTGCGATCGAGCATGGCAACAAGCTGTCCTGCCTTAACCCTATCGCCTACATCAACCAAAACCTTCTCTACCCTACCGGCAGTGGCTGGTGCCAAGTGGTTCTCCTTGTAGGCTTGAATGGTTGCGGGATACCTAAGCTGACGTTCGATACTAACAGGCTGAACGAGTTGGGTAACCACTTTAGTTTCAACTATAGCAACGGGTTGAGCAACCTCTGCCTTATTACCCTTACACGAGGCAAGGAAGAGCACCACAGAGGCCAATGCAATTGTTTTAATGTTGATAAGTGTTCTCATGGTAATATATGTTTAAATGTTTTGTTTTACTTTTCAAATGGCTCACCTATAATTTTTTCGTAATCAGTTTTAGCAGTGAGATACTCCAGTTGTGCCTGAATAAGATTTAATTTAGCCTGAAGCATTGCATTTTCGGCATCGTTCAACTCCAAAAGCGTTGCTTGACCGGTATTGTAACGGGTTTGTGCAATGGTATATCCTCTTTGTGCCAGGTCAACATTGCCCTTTGCCGAATTTACCTTTTTTACTGCAGCATTCACAGCATTCACAGCATTTTGAATCTGAACTTTCAGGTTGTTTTGTGTAAACTGAGCTTGCATATCAAGCTGTTGCTGACTTATGCGCACTTGACTGAGCTGTTTACGAACCGAAAAACCGCTAAAAATTGGCACATTGAGTTGCAAACCAATCAGCGAAGTTGGCACCCAGCGGTAGTTGCTGAAATTGTAATCGTTTGCCTGGGTTTGATACTGGTAATTACCAATTGCCACCAGGCTTGGGTAATTTGCACCCTTCACCATTTTCTCCTGAATGGATAGCATTTGCCGGGTAAGGGTAAGTTGCCTTAAGGTTGAATTACTGCTCAACCAACTGGAATCGGCAAGTACCATCTCACTGAAATTGTAGTTGGAAAGTTCCTTTTCGTCGAGTTCAACTGGTGTATTTACGTCGATATTGAGTAATACCTTAAATATATTAAGCAAATTGTTGTAGGCATTCTCGGCTTGTACCAGATTGGGATAAATATTATCAACCTGAACCTTTATACGGATAAGGTCGTAGTCAGAAACCATGCCATTGGCATTAAGTTTTTGGATATAATTAAGGTTTGTAAGGGCATTCTGGTAGCTTTGGTTAATCACATCGCATGTTCTGCGAAGCAACAGAACATTGTAGTATGTTGTTTTGATGCTAGCGGCCAGGTTAATCTTGTTCTCTCTAACCTTTTCGGCACTTATTTCGGCATCTTTCCGACCAATATTAATCGACTCAAATACATTGTAAATGAAGATTGGCATTGATGCGCTAAGAGCTCCGGTATAGCTGTTATCGGACCCAATTTTAAGAGTTGGTCCAAAGGGCGAACCGGCAGGCATAAATATTACAGGAAGTTTGAGATTTCGCGTGTAACTAGCCGATGCCTTAATGGTTGGATAAAGAGCAGCCATATACTCTTTTACCTTTTCCTGTTTCTTTTGCAGTTCAAGCTCAGTTACCTTTTGCATTAAGTTTTGCTGAATGGCAAGGTCAACCGCCTGCTTAACAGTTAAATGCAAAGTGTCGGGCTTTTGCTGCCCAAGGGCTAGGCTTGTTGAAAGAACAAAGCCTGCAAAAATGAAAATTGTTATTAGCTTACGCATACTGTTAACTTTTAAAGTTTATTATCGAATTTGTTTATGTTTCTCGTAGTAATAATCAACCAGTTCAATTCCTTTTGCAGTGGCAAGCCCTCGAATAAAATTTACGACCATGTGTTCAAAAACATCGGCCAAGGGAAAATCGTTTAAGGAGTTGGTACCCGCTTCAAATCCGCTACGAAGGAGTTTAGAAAATTCAAAAACCACACTGGCCACAATTTGTGGATTTACTTCAGCTCTAAAAAGATTATCGGCCTTACCCTTTTCAATAAACTCAACCATTCTTTCCTTCATGTACTGGTCAAACTCTCCTGCTTGCTTACAAATGGTTTTGGGGTAAATCTTCTTTAAATCGTGCATAAACAGTGGGCTAACATTCCGCAGCTTATTGATATGCGACCACATGAACATGATATAGGTTTCAATGTAATGCTCACTTTGATTCAAAATGCTTTGGGCCATGGCCTGCATGCTTTCATTCTCGAGTATAACACAGGCCTCAACTATTTCATCCTTATTCCCGAAATTCTCGTAGATGGTTCGCTTGGACATTCCCAAGTGTTCAGCTAGCATATCCATGGTAACCCCACGAATTCCCATTCGCTTGAATAGTTCCAGTGCCCCTTCTACTATCTGTTCCTTAACTGCCATAAAACTATTTAAACTATTTTAGTTTTCCAAAAGCAAAAGTAAAACA
>LUYY01000082.1 GCA_001603415.1 Bacteroidales bacterium Bact_07
ATCAATCAATTTTAGCAAACAAAAGTAATACTTATCGGTTTCAACCGCAAAAGGGCTTTACAAAAAATCAGAACATTTTTTCCTAAAAGTTGATTTGAAAACAGAAAAAAAGTACTTTTGCAAAAGGACAAAAGGACAAAAATGGAATTTTCGGCTTGCTATACCATGTTTAATAAACAGCATTTCATGCACACCATTTGCATGAAACAGATGGTTATTACCATGAAAAAACAGTACCATAAGCAGGCCGTAAACACTATAGTTAAATCCGATTAAAAGTTTTACATAGATTTTGAGTGTTAGGCCTGCAGAACCCTGCAGGCCTTTTTTTATGTCGAACCCCTAAAAAATCAAAAAATGAAAGTTTTAAAATTTGGCGGCACATCGGTAGGCAATGCCGAGAGGTTAAGAACGGTAAGCACGCTGCTACCTGAAAATGAGCCCACCATTGTGGTTTTATCAGCCATGGCTGGCATTACAAACGGTCTAATCGAAATTACTGAACTTGCCCAATCAGGCAAGATGCTCGATGCCATTGAAAAGACCAAAGCGCTTGAGGATAAACATATCAAAACCGCCGAGGAACTATTTGAAACCAAAATGTATCGTAAAAGGGGTGAAGAGTTTATTAGCAATCTATTCCTTCGAATTTTATCGAGGCTAATCGATGGCTTCAGCCAAGCCGATTCACGCAATATAGTTGCGCTTGGCGAGCAACTTTCGGTTGGGCTATTCCACATGCTGCTCACAGAGCAGCGCAAGAAAGCCGCTTACATTCCGGCATTAGAATATATGAGGGTTGATAAGGATGGCGAACCCGATTACTTTTACATTGAGCAGAACCTGAAACGGCTTCTGCACACAAATCCCTTTGCCAGCATCTATGTTACGGAAGGTTTTATATGCCGCGACGCCAATGGTTTAGTGGATAACCTTGGCCGAGGCGGAAGTGACTTTACTGCTGCTATTATTGGGCATGTAGTAAATGCAACTGAGGTACAGATTTGGACTGATATTGATGGAGTTCACAATAACGACCCCCGCTACGTTACAAACACCTTTCCCCTGCGGCAACTATCATACGACGAAGCTGCTGAGCTTGCCTACTTTGGGGCTAAAATACTACATCCACAAACCATACAGCCCTGTAGAGCTAAAGGTATTCCGGTAGTTCTAAAAAACACCCTAAACCCAACCGACAAAGGCACAGTAATCTCATCGGTTCAGAGTCTAAGGGGAATAAAGGCAGTTGCTGCAAAGGATGGCATAACGGCTATCAACATCAAATCATCGCGTATGCTGCTGGCGTATGGCTTTCTGCAAAAGGTTTTTGAGATTTTCAATACCTACAAAACTCCGGTTGACATGATTACCACATCGGAAGTATCAATCTCGCTTACCATTGACAATACCAGTCAACTGAATGAAATTGCGAATGCTTTAAGTAGGTTTGCCCATGTTGAGGTGGAACGAAACCAAACCATAATTTGCGTAGTAGGCGATTTCCCTGCATCGTATAAGGGTTATGTGGCCATGATTTTTGAATGTTTGCGCGAGGTTCCAATTCGCATGATTTCTTATGGTGGAAGCCCAAACAACATATCGTTTTTAGTTGACTCGCACTATAAAGTTCAAGCACTAAGAATGTTGCAGCAACTTTTCCCAGCTGTAACTATCGATAAACCACGCTATCAAAACATCGAAACAGATACCCTATGACCATGCAAACTCCATACTACCAGTACGATATGGCCTTGCTTCACGAAACCCTCGACATTGCAAAGACACAGGCAAGCAGGTACGGCTATACAATCCATTACGCCGTAAAGGCGAATGCCAACCCCAACCTGTTAAAGAATATAGCCAGTGAAGGGTTTGGAGCCGACTGTGTTAGCGGCAACGAGATTAAGGTTGCTCTGGATAACGGATTTAACTCTCAGGGAATTGTGTTTGCAGGCGTTGGCAAAACCGATGGGGAAATTGAGTATGCCATTGAACAAAACATTCACTGCATCCATTGCGAATCGGTTCAGGAGTTCCATGTAATTGAACTGATAGCCCAAAAGCTAAACAAAAAAGTTCGGGTTGCACTCCGGATTAACCCCAATGTGGATGCCCACACCCATAAATCTATAACTACCGGACTAAAGGAAAATAAGTTTGGAATGAGTGTATCGGAAGCCCATTCTATCCTCATTGAAGAAAATCGATACAAAAATATCGAATTGATTGGGCTCCACTTTCACATTGGCTCACAGATTCAGAACATGGAAGTGTTCAAAAACCTTGCCCTGGAAGTAAACCGCATACAAGATGAACTTCATAGCCATTGTTTACCCTACTTAAACCTAGGTGGAGGACTGGGTATCGACTACCTAAATCCAACCGTTAACCGCTTGGCTAACTTTTCGGATTACTTTGGTACAATTCACAAATGGCTTGAGCCTGGCAAAGGCCAAAGCATACACTTTGAGCTTGGACGCTCGCTAGTTGGCCAATGCGGCCAACTCTATACCCGTGTGCTCTACACCAAAACCTCACAGAAACGGAGTTTTGCTGTGGTTGATGCAGGCATGAATGCACTAATCAGGCCTGCACTCTATGGTGCCTATCACCGCATTGAGAACATTAGCAAGATAGACCAGCCCGTGAACCAAACCTACGATGTGGTAGGGCCAATATGTGAGACAACCGACAGCTTTGGCGAAGAGGTTTTGCTACCTGCCACTGAACGTGGCGATTTGCTTGTGATTCAGTCGTGCGGGGCCTACGCCGAATCGATGGCATCGGATTACAACCTAAGGGAACGGCCACATTGTGTGTTTATTCCGAATTACGAATTAGAAAAAACATAAAAGGCTGCCTCTCGGGCAGCCTTTAGTATTTCTACAATTAAAGCTAATTTATTCCTTGTCCTTATAAAGGAATCTCTTAATCTTCTGGGTAGGGGTTTTAACAAAGGGTTCCTGTTGCTCAACTACCTGGTTTAATCGCGAAAACTTGGAAACTTTAGAGTTAACGTAAACCATTATTTCATCCAACACCTTTTTTGTGTAATCCTCAGCAGAATGCTGCCAATCCTTGGCGGAATGCTTTAGGTTCTCGTAGTACTTTTCCAGCGCTTCCTTGTTCAGGTGGACACGGGCCACAAGTTTGCCGCGTAATTCGTAAACAAACGATTCAACCACAAACTCGTGCTTATTAATGACATCCTCTATCTCCTCGGGGTAAATATTTTCGCCTGAGGCGGTAAGAATCATATTCTTTGAGCGGCCCCGTAATTCAACATAGCCATCCTTATCGATATAGCCCAAATCGCCTGTTCTGAGCCAACCATCAATAAATATAGATTGGGTAAGTTCAGGATCCTTATAGTAACCAACCATAACATTGGCACCCCGTACTATTATCTCACCCTCACCGGTTTGTGGGTTTGGATTATACAATTTTAGTTCCTGACCGGGTAAGCAAAAACCAGCTGTGCGGAAGCGAACCAACTTGGGCGAGCTTCCGGTAAGCAGTGGCGACGTTTCGGTCATACCGTATCCTATGGAATACGGG
>LUYY01000083.1 GCA_001603415.1 Bacteroidales bacterium Bact_07
CGATCTGGTTACGAAAATCTGCTTACATTAACTAAATGAGCCTCATCGGCGGTCAATTCCCAATTTTCATAGGAGGTTGAATTATGTTTCACGTTCTGCTGGTAGGCTACCCTTTAAACTTTTTCCACCTTTTTCTGTTTAGTGTTGCATAACAAAAATTTTGTCATATTTTTGCTATTTAAAGTAAGTCTAAATTTAAGATATGACCTGCAGCGATACTAAACTTGTAGTAAAACGGATACTTACCGATTACCTAGAACGCAAGGGGCACCGTAAAACGCCCGAGCGGTTTGCCATACTCGATGAGATTTACTCTCAGGAATCGCACTTTGATATAGAGACCCTCTACATCAAAATGAAAAACAAGAACTACCAGGTAAGTAGGGCTACACTTTATAACACCATCGATTTGTTGCTGGAGTGTGGCCTAGTAATTAAGCATCAGTTTGGCAAAAACTCATCGCTTTACGAAAAGGCTTACGAATGCAAACAGCACGATCACCTTATTTGCAGCCGGTGTGGCAAGGTAATTGAGTTTTGCGATCCCCGAATACAGGAGATTATCAACTCGGCTCAAAAGAACAGCGGTTTTACCGTTTCGCACCATTCCCTTTATTTGTATGGGCTTTGCAGCGATTGCCAGAACGCAATTGATAAGGTAGAGCTAAGCGAGTAGAATTGTTAATATCTTCTTTCTCAAATTTCCTGTAAATTCATTACCTTTATATGCTTTTTGGCTTGTACTTTTATGAGTCACTATTAGTTGATTCATGGAAGTTTTTTTGATGCCATGGTGCAAAAAAATATTAAGGTGATGAGTAAAGTTGATATTCTTTTAGGGCTCCAATGGGGCGACGAGGGTAAAGGGAAAGTGGTAGATGTTTTAACTCCCCACTACAACGTAATTGCACGATTTCAGGGCGGTCCAAACGCAGGCCATTCGCTGGAGTTTAACAACATTAAACATGTGCTGCATACCATTCCTTCCGGGGTGTTCCATCCCGGGTGCATCAACGTAATTGGGAATGGTGTGGTGATTGACCCCATAATCCTTGCCGAGGAGATTCACTCGCTGGAAAAGTTAGGGGTTAACCTGAAAAAATCTCTTAAGATATCCAAAAAAGCCCACCTTATTCTGCCATCACATCGTGAGCTTGATGCAGCCTCGGAGGCTGCAAAGGGCAAGGGAAAGATTGGTTCGACCCTTAAGGGCATTGGCCCAACCTATATGGATAAAACCGGACGCAATGGGTTACGCGTAGGCGATATCCTGCTGCCCGACTTTAGAGATCGATACGATTTCCTTAAAAATAAGCACAAGGAGATATTAAGACAGTATAACTATGCCAGCAACATTGAGCAGCACGAGGATGAGTGGTTTAAAGGGATTGAAATACTGAGGCAGTACGACCTTATAGATTCAGAGTACGAAATAAACAGTTATATTAAGCAAGGCAAAAAGGTACTTGCCGAAGGTGCTCAGGGCTCATTACTCGATATCGATTTTGGCTCATATCCTTTTGTAACCTCGTCCAACACCATTTGTGCCGGGGCTTGCACCGGGTTAGGTATTGCGCCTCACGTGGTTGGGGAGGTTTATGGTATATTTAAGGCATACTGCACACGTGTTGGCTCAGGCCCATTCCCTACCGAGCTCGACAATGAGATAGGAGAGAAGATTCGTAAAATTGGCGCCGAGTATGGTGCCACCACAGGCCGTCCCCGCCGTTGCGGCTGGCTCGATTTGGTAGCCCTAAAATATGCCATCATGCTCAATGGAGTTACCCAACTAATCATGACCAAGCCCGATGTGCTTGATTCTTTTGAGACCATAAAGGTTGCTGTGGCATACAGGGTAAACGGCGTTGAGTCCGACAGAATACCTTACGACATTAACTCGCCCATTGAGCCTGTTTACAAGGAGTTTAAGGGATGGATGAGCGATATTTCAGGTTTCAAATCCGAAGATGATTTGCCCGAGGAGCTTATGGCATACATTAGGTTTATTGAACAGGAAACGGGCGTTCCTGTTAAAATAATTTCGGTTGGTCCTAACAGGGACGAGACCATTGTGAGAGAGTAAAGAGAACTAAAAAGGTAACTTTACAAGTGGATTTTCGATGGGCTTGGCGTTCTGCCAGGCCTTACTTTTTTGGTAGTTGCTTAGCTCCCACACCACACCGCTAAGTCCGGTGGATTGGTCCATAAGGCGGGTGCTTTGCTCCAGGTTGGTTTCGATTTTCTTTAAAAAGTCATCGTCGGAAAAAACTCGTAACCCGAGATACCGTATAACGTCGAAATTACCTGTGAGGCATGTGGGCCAAGAAAAGTTTCCAGTGGGTGAAGTTAGTAAAACGTTGGCTTCCCATTCAATGGTGTAGGGTAGTGTACCTTTCCTGTCGAGCCTAACCTTATCGAGGCTTAGGCTAAGCGCATTTGAGGGGGAAAGTTTTTTCTCAAGATTGCCTTTCCAAATCACATTACCTTTTGAGTCGGTTATTCTGATTTTGCTTTTGTTTATAATGATTTCCTCTGCCCTTGGCAGGGTTAGGCTTATTGCATTTGATAGTTGTTCCTGAATAGCAGTAAACGAAACGATTGACGATACAAGCGATGCGCTCTCGTCGATGGTTTGAACCTCAATAGCAAACCTATCTATTTCAACCTGAGGGTATGCAGTTACTTGCGAAAATGTGGGTTTTGAAAAGAGATTTAGAAAGATAAAAATAAAATAAGAGGACATCCGCAAAGCGGACATCCCCTTTAAAAGCGAAAAATTATTTCTGAATATTCGGTAATTCAAGGCCATAACCTTTCTTCTTATCTTCGGCTTTAAGCAGCAAGGCAAAAACCAGAGCAAGAACACCTAATGAGGTGAAGATTATCATTGGTAAGGTATAGTTATAGGTGTTAACGGTAACCCCTTCAACAACTTTTTGGCCGGTAACACAGTATTTGTCAAGTACCCAACCAATAAGGGCAGGAACACCCATTAACCCCCAGTTTTGTACCCAAAAGATTAAGGAGTAGGCAGTACCCAGCTGGTTTTCAGGGATAATTTTGGGAACTGAAGGCCACATGGCCGAGGGAACCAGCGAGAATCCGATGCCAAGGATAATTATGAGGATAATTGCAATAATCCAGTGATTGAGGAAGGGGATTGAAAACATGGTGTGTACAAATATTAGCAGGAGTGAACCAATCAGCATGATGGTTGCCCCTTTACCTTTTCGGTCGTAAATATTACCGAAAAAGGGAGTAAGGAGGATAGTACCAAAGGGAAGCATGGCAGGGATTGCGCCGGCAAGCGACTCATCTACACCAAACTTGTTAACCATTAGGTCAGCTGCGTACTTGAGGAATGGGAATACAGCCGAATAGAACAATACGCAAAGTATTGCGATGTACCACCATCCCCTATTGGTGATAATATTGAAAATATCAGATATTTTGAATGCCTCTTCGTCGTTGGTAATATTGTTCTGCTTATCGTATTCGGCCTGTGAAGCATCGAGTTTCTTATCCATGAAGGTGTAGATGATAAATGAAATAAGGCCGATAACCAAGAGGATTAGGCAAAAAAGAATAGGTTTTGAAACATGGCCAAAAGCCTTAGCTATAGGTACCGACGTGGCGAGTGCCAGAGCAGTGCCCAAACGGGCAGTTGCCATTTCCAAACCCATGGCAAGGGCTAACTCTTTACCCTTGAACCATTTTACAATGATTTTTGAAACGGTTATACCGGCCACCTCAACACCCACTCCAAAAATGGCGTAACCAAGGGCAGCCATGAAAACCTGAGCCTTGATTGGGAAAATCCAGAGTACATTCCAAACTTGCCCATCGAGAGCATGGGTTGATACAGCCCAAAATTTAATGGAGGTACCAATCACCATAATGGTTGCGGCCATTAAACCGGTAAACCGAACGCCCATCTTGTCGAGGATTATACCCCCAATGATGAGCATAAATAGGAATACATTAAACCATCCGTACGCACTAGTAAAAAGTCCGTATTCTGAACTATCCCATGAGAGTTGTTGTTCTAAGAGCCCTTTCAGCGGGGCCATAACATCGGTTAGGTAATAACCGGTTAACATGGTAAAGGCTACAACTGCCAGGGCAGTCCAACGTGCCCATGCATGATCGCGCAGTGTTTGTCGAATCTTTTCCATTTGGTTAATAAATTAGGTTTAGTTTGTTTTGAGCAGCAAATAAAATCAAAATAGCTCAAACAAAATACATTTTTTGTCAATAAAATAAAAAACCGCCATAAAATTGGCGGTTCTATGAGGGGTTAGCAAACGCTATTTATTTTCATATACCCACATTTCAAGAGGTTCGTCGGGGCGTTCGGCGTTAATGCGCTCAATTTCATTAAATGCTTTGCTGTAAGTATCGAACTGGCCTATGGAAACCAGCTTGAACCCGTTGGGCGAGTCAAGAATTTTTGTTTTAGTGAACCCCATCTTATGTACATCCTCTTCCCAAGCGGTGGCATTTGAGGGAACTTTAAAACTCCCAATTATTACGTGGAAACGGTAAGTGGATTCATACTCTTGCTGCTTACGCATTTCTTCCTGACGGGCTTGCTCCTCGGCTATTCTTTTTTGTTCCTCTTCAAAAGCTTTTGCTTTTGCTATGCTGTCCTCTTTAGCTTTTTGCAGGGCAATAGGGTCAACCTTTTTGTCTTTTTTAAAGTACTTACAACCTGTTCCAACAAAAGCTGCCAGCACAATAAACAGTATAACTCTTTTCATAGGATTTCTTGGTTATGGGTTAAATTCATTGCAATATATACACAAATTTTTAATAAATCAAAATTTATTGATAAAAGTTCAAGCAATTGTACTGATTTTTAAATAGTTTAGAATGATTTAGTCGGTAAAGGGAGTGTTACTTTCAAAATCGGGATGGTAGTACTGGTTGCTTTCAAGGTCCTGAACCCACCCTCTGAACCCATGATTTTCCAATACATCAACCACTTTTCTATACTCATTGATACCTACATGTTGGCTTAACTCGGCTGGCAGCAAAAGCTTTGCTGGTGGGTAATACTGCGACATGAGTGAAACGTGGAGTTTTGGCGAAACCTCTTCGGCAAGGAAGTTGAGTAGGTTGATACTATCCTCGGCATGACCAGGCAAAACCAGGTGCCGAATAATCAAACCAAATTCTGCTAAACCCTCGTTGTTTACGATTAAGCTCGATCCCTTTTGCCTATACATTTCTTTTATAGCGTTTGATGCTACCTGAAAGTAGTCCGATACCCCAGAGTATCGTAAGGCTAAATTGTTATTATAGTATTTTAGGTCGGGGAGGTAAACGTCAACTATGCCTTCGAGCTTTTTCAAGGTTTCTACCTTGTCGTATCCGTTGGAGTTGTAAACAGTTATAGGTTTATATCCCGATTCATTTAAAGCATTAATTATTTCAACCATCTGAGCAACCTGATGCGATGGGGAAACAAATCCAAGTATGCTAATTCCTGTGTCGAGAATTCGTTTTATTTCGTCAACAATGATGCTGGTATTGGTTAACCAATTGTTGACTAAGGAATTATTTCGGCTTATTTGGTAATTTTGGCAAAAAATACATTGCAGGTTGCAGTGGGCAAAAAAAACGTTGCAAATTCCCTTTTCCCCTGATATTACGGGCTCCTCGCCCCTGTGGGGGAAAATTGACGATACCATTGGATTTGCACCAACATTACAATAACCGGTTTGGGTATGCCTATTTACGCCGCATTCGTGTGGGCAAAGGGTACAAAACGATAGGTCGAAAATATTTTGCTTTTCCATGCCCCAAAAATACTAAACTCCTCTAAAAATTTTCCGCCTCACTTTTTCAGGTTAACGCACTCTAATTCCTTCCCTTTTACCATTCCGAGTCATTCCGAGTCATTCCGAGTCATTCCGAATCATTCTTCTAAAAAAGCTTTCAACCCCCATTTTTATCAGTCCGTATGAATTTTTAAATTCATAACACTTCGATTTTTATTATTGATGTATGTTGCAAAACATATTTT
>LUYY01000342.1 GCA_001603415.1 Bacteroidales bacterium Bact_07
CGTGTGCTCTTCCGATCTAGCGCAACAATTCAAGGCAAGGCCAGCATTTCTTTAACTGATATTAATGGTTCAGAGGAAATTCTTAAATCCCAAGGCTCCAGCGGTTCTGAGCAGACCATAGCGAGTTCAGATTTATCCAACTATTGGAGGGGGAGATATGCGTGTTCTCAGCTTAGTATTGGTGACTCTATAGCTTGTTCTTATAATGGAATAAGCACAACATGCCGTCGTATTAGCGCCAGTAACAATGACTATAAAATTTTGACTAATTTTGATGCTGGCCAGGACACTAAAATAATAAATACTGGTGGAGAGTATTATTATTATTTAGTGTATTATAATAGTGGTGGTGGGTATTTAAAAGTAAATGGGACGATTATTGCGAATACGGAAACAAGCAATAAGAGTTTATCTGGAACATTGCAGTTGTCAGCTGGAGATGAGGTGACTCTTGGGGGCTCGCACGATATGGCCGGTTCTTACTTGTATCCTAGAATAGATGGGTTAATGCTAAACTATACTGTATCCAATATAAGGTATGGCGTTGTTGTCAAAAATGACGATACTTTGATAGATGATACGCTTTCTTTCTCCGGCTTCGATTATAATGATTATCTTGAAACCCCAATATCCGGGTGGTACAACGGAATCTCAGCAGCTGATGGGTATCTTCCTTGTGCTTCTGGAAATACAGTCACAATCAACAATACGACCCTGACGCTTTTATACGTTTACAAGAACACAAGCAACCAGACTTTGTCATTGGTGACTACAGGGGGAACCTTTGTATTTGATGGTACTGGGTACGGTAGAGCATCAGGTACGATTCACATAGTCAAGACATCAGCTGGTTTGCAGATTGGAAATATGTTTCCGATCAAACCGGGAAACACCAATATTGGTGACGCAAACAACCGTTTTGATTATGGGTATATAAACACAATCTATGGAAATGCACTTTGGGGGGCGGTGTTCAACTGATGGCTACAACAGGAAATCAAATTAACAAAGCAAGTTTCACAAAATCCGCATGGACGATATCCGAATACAAGTTCCGAGACGGTCCGGAGCAAAACTATACATATTGCTACGTTTATGCCCCATGCATCGTTTTTAAGGGGCGATGCGCTCCGAAACCCAACTGGTTCGCTTCGAACGTCACTATGAAAATATTCTTTCGTGTGTTCGATGGATCGTCTTGGACAGAAAAGGACACTTCCAGCTATTCCGCCGGAAACAGTGAAGACGTCGGATGGAGACAGTTCAATTACAACAATGGGAACGGAACTTTTGGAGAGAGCGATGTCGGCTATTGCCTGTGGGAGATCGAGGTGCGGAATACCGGCAGTTATCCGACGAGGACTCATGCGTGGGTGTGGGCCGGAGGGATCGGGCTTGTCAATTCCAACGGGACTACGCAGGTTTATGACGCTTGTTGCAAAGGGAAGATAATCCGTGGGAACGGCTCCTTGTCATTGTCCCCGTTGGTGTTCACGACAGGAAGCGCGACGACAGGGTATCGACAACAAGCGATCGATCATTTCAATCCGGACAAGGCGAGAGGCACGCAAATCCTAGCCGCAAAAGAAGACGTCGTCATTTGGCCCGGGTATAGTTTTCC
>LUYY01000343.1 GCA_001603415.1 Bacteroidales bacterium Bact_07
ATAGAAAACGAGGCTTCGGACTTACATGTAACAGCAGGTTTACCTGCTGTTATCAGAAGATTTGGCTCATTGTACTTTTTGGATGACCAAATTTTAAAGCCTGAAGATTGTCTTAGTTGTGTAGAGCAATGCCTTACTGAAGAACAGAAAAAAACTCTGGAGGATATGGGAGAAGTAGACTTGGCATACATGCTTCCAGGAATCGGAAGGTTCAGGGTGAATGCATACAGGCAACGAGGAACATATTCCCTTGCGTTCAGAATTATTTCCACAAAGGTTCCTGATATATCACAACTTGGGCTGCCGGACATTTTATATGAACTCGCAAATAAACAAAGAGGACTTGTGCTGATTACAGGACCAACCGGAAGCGGAAAATCAACTACTCTTGCGGGTATGATAAACCATATTAACAACGAAAGGCGCTGTCGCATTATAACCATAGAAGACCCCATAGAGTATTTATATAAGCATAACAGAAGCATGATAAACCAAAGAGAGATTGGCGGAGACACAAAGAATTACAGCAATGCGTTAAGGGCAGCACTTAGAGAAGACCCTGATGTTATATTAATAGGTGAAATGCGGGATGAGGAAACAATATCAATAGCTCTCACGGCAGCAGAGACCGGGCATCTGGTTTTTTCAACATTGCATACATTAGGAGCAGCGAAAACAGTAGACAGAATAATCGATGTGTTTTCCCCGCATCAGCAGGGGCAGGTTAGAAGCCAGTTATCTACAGTACTGCAAGGTATTGTATCACAGCAATTAATAAGACAGGCTGACAATTTAGGTCGGGTTGTTGCTACAGAAGTCATGATTGTAACGCCGGCTATTTCCAATATGATACGGGAATCACGAACAATGCAGATTAACAGCAGTATTCATACAGGAAGCGAATTTGGTATGCACTCTATGGATTCATGCCTTGCGGCATTGGTTAAACAGGAGAAAATAACCTTTGAGAGTGCCTGTCAATATTCAATGGATATGGCTGCGTTGAAAAAATTACTGGCAGTAGACTAAAAAAATAGGGGGGAGAATTGATTATGGCAATGGCAGATTTATTTTCAAACAGTTTCATCACAATAGACATCGGTTTTCGATATATGAAAATCGTTCAGGTGAAAAGAGGTAAAGGCAATACACTGTCTGTTGTTAACTATGGTATCGGAGACACTCCAAAGGGATGCATCAAAAATGGCGCAATTAAGGATAAGGACGCAGTGATAACTGAGATTAACCGTGTAATCAAAGATCACAATATCAACTCACGGGAAGCAAAAATAGTCATGTCAGGTACAAATATTATAAGCAGGGTTATTATGATTGACTATGTGCCTGAAAGCGAAGCGGATAAATTGATTTGGCAGGAGATCAAGGATACAATCCCTGTAGACCTCGCGGACAACAGAATAGATTATAAGGTTCTTGGGGTTACAACAGTAAACGGCCAAAAGAAAATAAAGGTATTTGTGACTGTTGTGTTAAAGAGAATTGTAGATAATTATATTGATTTATTGAACGTCCTGAAGCTGAAACCTCTTGCTGTTGATATTCCGTCAAACAGCGTATCAAAGTTCTTTCAGCTTGATATAGACATAAATAATGACAGTGTTAAACGCCATATTAAACAAAAGCATAATAACAATACATATATAGTTTTCGATTTGGGCTCTGAAACAACTATTATTAACATATTGAAAGACAAGGCACCTGAATTTAA
>LUYY01000344.1 GCA_001603415.1 Bacteroidales bacterium Bact_07
GGAGATAATATCTCATTCACTTGAAACTGATATTTTGTTTGCTCTCTATGACCCAAATATTCCAAATAATAAGTATTCAAGTCCAAATAAACTATTTGAAGCTATGATGTGTGGAAAACCAATTATTGTAAATGATGACGTGACAATGGCAGATATAGTTAGAGATGAAAAATGTGGGATTGTTGTCAAATACGGTGATTATGAGAGCATAAAAAATGCAATATTATTATTAAAATTAAATGACAATCTCCGAAAAGAACTTGGAGATAATGGACGGGCGGCATATGAAAAGACATACAATTGGAATATCATGGAAGATAGATTATTATCACTTTATGAATCATTAGTTAAAACAAAGGAGGAAACATGACAAAAGTAGCAATTATCCTGGGTACCCGTCCGGAAATTATAAAGATGAGTCCAATCATCAGAGCATGTGAGGAAAAAAGCGTTGACTACTTCATTCTACATACAGGTCAGCACTATTCCTATGAGATGGATAGAGCATTCTTCAACGACATGGAGCTTCCTGAACCAAAATACAACCTGGATGTCGGTTCCGGAACACACGCAGTGCAAACGGCAAAAATACTTACCGGGATTGAAGATATCCTCATAAAAGAAAAACCCGATGTGGTTTTGGTTCAGGGAGATACTAATACCGTAATGGCAGGCGCGTTGGCTGCATCAAAGCTTCATATCAAAGTAGGTCATGTTGAAGCAGGTCTTCGGAGTTATGATCGGACGATGCCTGAGGAGATCAACCGTATCATTGCAGATCATATTTCCGATTATCTGTATGCACCAACGGAAACTTCGCGGCAGAACCTTTTGAAAGAGGGGATTCCTGATGAAAAAATATTTGTGACTGGGAATACTGTTGTGGATGCAGTATATCAGAATCTGGAAATATCAGAGAAACACGTTAATGTTTTGTCTGATTTGGGAATCACTTCAAAGAATTATTTCCTTGTTACTATGCACCGGGCAGAAAATGTTGATGTTAAAGAGCACTTAAGCAGCGTTTTAGAGGCTTTGCGCTTCATCTCGGAAAAATATTCTCTTCCGGTTATTTTCCCTATGCATCCCAGAACGGTAAAAATGGTGAAGGAGTTTGGGCTCTCTCTTGAGGGTATTACGGTATTGAAACCACTTGGCTACCTGGAGTTTTTGCAACTGGAAAAGCATGCTCGTGTTATTCTTACTGATTCCGGTGGGTTACAAGAGGAGGGTTGTATTCTTGGAACACCTTGTGTTACCCTTCGTGATAACACGGAGAGGCCAGAGACAGTGGATGTGGGAGCGAATGTTCTTGCTGGAACCGACCTGATTCACATCTGTCAAGGGATTGCGTGTAAGATGACAGATTCTAAGCACACATGGTTAAATCCTTATGGAGATGGTAATACCGGGAAACAGATTGTTGATTTACTCTGGAAATGAACTCTACTGTGTTTTAATCATAATTATCCATAATTGAGATGTCAGTCAAGTTGTTCATTTCTGATATGTGACATGTTTGAATAATAATTTCCATATTTTTTGAAGGTTTTTTGATTTGATTCATTAATTTGTATCTATACTCCCATATTGAGGGGAGAT
>LUYY01000084.1 GCA_001603415.1 Bacteroidales bacterium Bact_07
AGTAGCATTTATATCAAAGTATATCAGTAAAACCTCTTAACCTCTAAAATGTTTGTTTTTTTAAAAATTTTACAAATTTAAGCGTTTTATATTATTTAGAACGATTTTAAGTAAAAAAGCCATTCAGAACTGAATGGCTTTTCTAAGTATGGATATGGAACAAAACTATTTGCCCAAATCGTCGAAGTCAACGGTTGAGTAATCGGTTTCAACCTCGGTAAGTTCCATTTCGTCGGTATGCTCAGTACGTGGAACAATTTCCTGATTAGCTTTAATGTAATCAAAAACACTGTTCAGGCTTTCGATAAATTTTTCGAAATCTTCCTTGTAAAGGAAAATTTTATGTTTCTCGTAATACATTTTACCATCTTTGCCCATTCGCTTTTTGCTTTCGGTAATGGTAAGGTACAACTCACTGCCCCTGGTAGCCTTTACATCGAAGAAATAAGTTCTTTTTCCGGCTTTCACTACCTGAGAAAACACTTCCTCTCTCGTGTTCTTGTCAAATTCGTTAGTGGTATCAAATTCCTCAATCATCGCTCTTAATATTTTTAGGTTAGGGTTTCACATTTTACACTGCTCAAAATTAAAAAAATCTTTATATCATGGTTCGTTGTCTTAAAAAAAATATTAAAAATCGCACAAAAGGTTTTGTTTTGAAATATTAACCTTATTTATTCCGCTGCACTGGATTAAACTTTCTATCTTTGCAGTAGTGAATTATAAAAATCGTTCTTACTAATGATTAACCGTCGTTTAATTAGAATCAAGGCCTTACAGGTTCTATTTGCCTTTTACCGTAACGAGGGCGACTCCCTAAGCGCATTGGAACGCGAAATGTTTCATAGCATTGAAAAATCGTATCACCTATATCTCCTTTTGCTGCTTTTACCTGAGACTTTGGTTGAACACGCTTTGGCCAAAATTGAACTGGGCAAACAAAAATTTCGCCCTTCGCCCGAAGAACTTAATCCCAATCTACGGTTTGTTCAGAATAGGGCAGTGGCTGCCTTAGCTGCATGTAATGAACTGCAAAACAAAGCTAACGGCAATCGCTTAAACTGGAATCATTTTCCTGAGGTTACCAAATCGCTCTTCAACCATTTTGTGGCTTCGGATTTTTACAACGATTACATGAATGCTGAGCAATGCTCCTTTGCCGACGACAAGGCTGTTCTGATTAACTTCCTCAGCAAGATATTGAACGCCAACGACGATTTTGAAGCGTTTCTCGAGGAGCAAAGCATTTACTGGAACGATGACCTTGAGTTTGTCTCCAGTATGGCAGCCAAAACAATCAAAAAAATTGACGAAAATACCTCATCGGTTCCCCTAATGGCGCTCTTTAGTAATGCCGACGATGAAGAATTTGCCAAACGTTTACTGCGTAAAACCGTTTTACGGCATAAGGAAAACCTTGAACTTATCGATAAGTTTACTGTAAACTGGGAACTTGACCGAATTGCTGCAATGGATATTGTAATAATGGAGATGGCTATCACCGAAATTCTTGAATTTCCTACCATACCCGTTAAGGTAAGTATGAATGAGTATATCGATATAGCTAAGTTTTACAGCACCGACCAGAGCAACACATTTGTTAACGGTGTGCTCGATAAGGTTATTGCTCATCTCAAGGAAAATGGCCAAATCCAAAAGCAGGGTAGGGGATTGATTGGCGAAAGCGACGAACTGCTATCACCTGATAATATAAATTCTTTTGAGGATGAAGACAATTAAGCTTTTTTGGGGGCTTATCGTTCTCATTGCATTCTCGTGCAGCAGTAAAAGCAACCAAACATCCGAACAGGTTGCCGATTCCACTCACTTTGCCGAACTTACCTATATTGAGGATTTTTTCGATGTGGGCACTGTGCATAGCGGGGAACTTGTTAAGCACTCGTTCAGGTTCAGGAATACAGGAAACCTACCGCTTGTAGTTAAGGATGTTATTCCATCGTGCGGATGCACTAAGGTTGATGTTTCCAAAAAAATCCTTAAACCCGGCGAGGATGCCTTGGTTGAGGTGGTTTTCGATAGTAAGGGATGGTTTGGGTCGCAGTATAAATCGGTAACCCTCAGAACCAATGGAGTTATTCGTGAAAAATCGGTAACTCTCAAGGCTAATGTGATACCCTAACTTTCAAAACAATTTTGTAACTTTGTATGTTTATAATCCTGAAATAGTTAATTAATTAAAGTTGATAAAGTTATGATTACAAGTTTTATTACTCTTCAAGCTGCCCAGCAGGGTGCAAATCCATTGATGACCTTCTTAATGTTTGGTCTTATCATCGTGGTTTTTTACTTCTTCATGATTCGTCCACAAATGAAACGCCAAAAGGAACTTCGTAAATTCCAGGAATCGTTGAAAAAAGGCGATAAAGTTATTATTGCCGGTGGCGTTTACGGTAAGGTTACCGAGGTTAAGGATGAGTATGCAATGGTTGAGATTTCCGATAACGTTGAAGTGAAAGTTGCCAAGAGCACTATTATTCGCGATGTAACCGATATTCAGGCTCGATAACAATTTTTTTAATACCTGGGGATTCAAAGTTTTCCTAAACTTTGAGTCCTTTTTTATTTGATGTCGATATTCCCGACCAACATTTTTCAAATTACTCTTAGGTTTTTTTGCCAAGAACATTTACTTTTGGTTTCCAAATAAATCGATTCTGTGTTGTGAACCAGCGCCCTATCAAAAATTACAATCCAATTCTCCGACCTGATAAAATCCGCCTAAACAAGCGGGTTTACATGTTTCTTTTTTTTCTATCCATATCCATTATACTCTGGTTGCTTATAAAGTTGCGATACGAGTATGTTTCAACAATTACCTACAAGGTTAATATTTCTGAATTGCCCGATAACAAGGTGGTTGTTGAACCCGATAGTTTAAGTGCTACAGTTAGAGTCAGGGCGTTAGGTTACAATCTATTAAGGTATAAACTTTTTAAGTATTACAAGCCATTAGTGGCATCGGCCGAAGGCTATGTTTCCATCAATGGCATGAGTTACATTCTTCTTTCTCGTCAGCTGGAACGGTTTTCATCGCAGCTGGGGGCCGACTTAACTCTACTTGCTGTAAGCCCCGATACCCTTTACTTTCAGCTAAGCGAGGTGGTTCAAAAAAGAGTAACGGTAAAACCCGATTTGAAAATTGCCTATGCTAAGCAGTTCATGCAGGCTGGTAGCTACATTGTTACACCAGCAAAGGTAAAGGTTAAAGGGCCTGCTTCTGTAATCGATACTCTAAATTTCATCTACACTCAACCTTTGGTTTTGGAGAATATTTCCGATAATATTGATGTTGTTCTTCCCATTAAACCGGTTAAAGGAATAAGTTTTCAACCCTCCGAGGTTCGTGTTGCAATTCCAGTGGAAAAATTTACCGAGGCAAAGGTCGAGGTACCGGTTACCTGCATCAACATACCATTTGGGTATGATGTTTTACTATCGCCAAAGGCGGTTACTGTTACCTGCAACGTGGCCGTGAGCAAGTATTTTGCATTAAAACCCCACCATTTCAATATTATATGCGATTATAACGATTTAATCATTGAGCCATCGGGTAAGGCAATTGTTAAACTCATTAAATATCCCGATTTTATAGGGAGAATTCAGATGGAGCCGCGTAAGGTGGATTTTGTTATTGTTAAAAGCAAACAGTAATGTCGCTCAGGATTGGTGTTACAGGTGGTATTGGAAGTGGTAAATCCTTGGTTTGTAGAGTGATTGAAACATTGGGCTATCCTGTATTTTATTCCGACCTTGTAGCTCGAACAATCACCGATACCGACACGCAAGTTAAGGAGCAAGTTAAGGAACTTTTTGGCAGTAGCATATACACCGATGGAATACTTGACCGTAAGAAAGTTGCCGAACTGGTGTTTGCTGATGGTGAATTGCTCGCTAAACTCAACAGTATTATTCATCCGGCTGTAGCCCGTAGTTTTGAACAGTGGTGCATGCAAAACAGCAGTAGTAAACTTGTGTTTAAGGAGGCAGCCATACTTTTTGAAACAGGTATTTACCGTGAACTCCACAAAACAATTCTTGTTACAGCACCTGAGGAACTCCGTATTAAACGTGTTGTAGAGCGCGATGGAGTTTCTGAATCGGAGGTTAGGGCTCGAATGGCAAGGCAAATGCCCGAAGGGGAAAAGATAAAGCTAGCCGATTTTATTATTGATAATAGTTCAAATCAGCTTATTCTACCGCAAATATTAAGTATAGTTCAAACTTTAAGCGCTATTTAAGCATGGGTAAGTATGGTAAATGGATTACTGGAGGATTAGGATGGGCATTTTTTGGCCCCATTGGTGCTGTTTTAGGTTTTGCCATTGGTTCCATTTTCGATAACATGGAAACCACTAAAATATACACGGGCGAGACCAGCAGGAATGGTTTCATTGTAAGTTTACTTGTTCTGGTTTCGGCAGTTATGAAAGCCGATGGCAAGGTTCTAAAATCGGAACTTGATTATGTTAAAAAATACTTTTACACCAATTTTGGCCCTGCGGCAGCCCGCGAGGCATTAATACTACTACGCGATATTCTAAAACAATCTGTTCCGCTTCGCGACGTATGTTTCCAAATTAAAGATAATGTCGATTACCACTCTCGCCTTCAGCTACTACATTTCCTGTTTGGAATAGCCCAAGCCGATGGTGTTGTTAGTGCTGAGGAATTTAATGTTATTAAGGAGATTGCCGGCTACCTCGATATTACCGATGCCGATTTCGGTTCCATAAAGGCGATGTTTATTCCCGATACCGATAAGTATTACAAGATACTCGAAGTTTCGCCCAATGCCACTAACGAGGAAATTAAAAAGGCTTACAGGCAGATGGCCATTAAATACCATCCCGATAAAGTTCAACACCTGGGCGAGGATATTAGGCAGGCAGCCGAGCAAAAATTTAAGATGGTTAACGAGGCATACGATAAAATTAAAAAGGAGCGTGGGTTTAACTAAAATCAATTTGCATTGGATACAACTACTTTGATTGAGGGCATTGGCTGGTTTGGTAATATCATTCTTAGCATAGGCGTATTACCACAGGTGGTTCAAACATGGCGAACTCATGATGTTCGCAGTTTTAACTGGCTATTCCTTTTGTTGTGGGCCTTTGGCGTGCTTTTCACATTCATTTATATAGCCTACAACGATATAGCTGTGGGAAAATACCAATGGCCACTTTGGCTAAATTATTTGGTTAATATTTTTGCCACTTTCTATCTGGTTTGGGCAAAGTATTACTATGGTAGGCACTAAACTAGTTAGGGTTTATTTGCATATTTTTATTATTTTCGCATTTACAAACAATTCATTACTTATATGGAAGTAAAACTTAAAGAACTACTGGCAATCTCTGGATATTCAGGATTATTCAGGTTCATCTCTCAGGGCCGACAGGGTGTAATTGTTGAATCGCTTACCGATGGCAAAAGGTCACTAATTCCTGCTACCGCTAAGGTTAGTGCAGTTGCCGATATTGCCGTATTTACCCAATCGGGTGAAATGCCTTTGAAAGACGTTTTGAAAAAAATTGAAACCCTCGAAAACGGTGGTCAAGCCATCAGCCCTAAGTCGGCCGAGAAGGAAATACGCAGCTACTTTGAGAAAGCTGTACCTGAATTCGATAAGGAAAGGGTTTACACTTCTGATATCAAAAAGATAATTGGTTGGTATAATCTTTTGCAGAGCAAAGGGCTGTTGGAGGTATTAAACCAAACCGATGAAGAAGTTAAACCTGAAGGTGAAAAATAATTTGAAAGTAAATATTATTACCGGGGAAGCGACTCACTGAGTCGCTTTCTTAGTATTCATAAATCACTCTAAACCCAAAACTCCTGTCTAGGCCCGGCAAAGGGCCATGTGCGCCTTTATAGGGTTGTAGGTAGTAAAAATCAGAGTTTAAAAGATTTGTGGCTATCACTTGCGTTTCAAATTTTTTGAATGGAAAATTCATAAACTCTAAATTCAAACCCACCAAGAGGTTGGCTTTATGCTTTACTAAAATATCTTTATTGTTATTCAGGTAGCTATACGAGTATCGTTCACCAAAATAGGAAGTTGTAATAGAAACTGTTGAATTCCTTGATACCCTGTAGCCTATCAGACTATTAATCCTTACTGGTGAAAGGGCAAGATATTGGTTATTATCTGTCGGAACCATAAAAAGGCTATCGGAGTTTGAAGATTTTCTCCTGTAGTATGCGAAATTTATAGTGCTAAAAAGCTTGTCAGTGTTTATTTTGAATCCAACTTCAATGCCTGCGGTTCCAACGTGCCCTTGATTTTTGTAGTAACCCACTCCTGTTTGCGGCTCTTTTCCGTATATAATTAGGTCTTTAAAGGTAATATCGTAAACATTTAAAACGATTGTTGAATAAGGTGCTAAAATATAGCCGGTTTCAAACTCATAAATGGTTCCGTACTCAGGTTTTAACTTTTTAAAGCCCATCGGAACTCGATTGGGCATAATACCCCCCGGTACCCTAAACGATTTGTTTCCCATTATCTTAAAATGGAATTTCTTAAAAGCCTTAGTAATCCCTATTCTTGGAACAAATGCATCGCCATATTTTGTTGAATTATCGTACCGAGCACCAACGCTAATGTTGGCATATTTTGAATTCCATAGAATTTGAGTGTAAGCCCCAAAGTTCTGGTAATCAAGATAATTTTTCCCATTTTTAAAAGGTTCCTCAAACTGATAGCTGATTGTTTTGGGTTGCTTCAAATTGTCGTAGTTATACTCGATACCCCCCGTGATTTGTAGGTTTTTTATCTCGTAAATAGCATTAACACTTGGCGATAACTTGTTAAACACTTTGTTGTTGGTGTATTCCATATCGGGAACATTCAACCGCCAAGGTTTTTGCCATTTATAATTTATTTTGGGAATGATTGTCAGGTTCGATTTATGAAATTTATAGGAAAATTCACCAAAGTTACTTCTAAAACTTTCTTGTAAAGGTGGGCCAGGGTAAAGCTGATCCCATAAATCAATTTGTTCAAATGAGTACTCATCGAGTAAGGTTTGGGCGGTAAAGTTTTTATAGGTTAACTGGAGCGATAGCTGTTTATTATAAATATCGCTTGCACGAGTCAGATTCCGTGTATTCTGATAGTAGTCAAAATAGTTCCTATCGCTGCGGGAACCAGCACCATAGGTCGATGCGATATTAAATGTAACATCTTCACCTGTAACTGTTTGACCAAAACTTATTTGGTTCATGCTAAACTGCTTGCCGGTATGTGTGGCGGTGTAGGTTATTTTACCGCCTTGTTCAAACCCGCTTCGGGTTATTATATTCACAACACCAAGCCCTGCAAACCCACCATATACCGCTGAACCTGGGCCGCGTATAATTTCAATTCTTTCAACATTGTCGAGCGCAAAATGGTTTCCAAATGGAACGCACGAGAACATGCCATCGTTCATTTCAAAGCCATTTACCATGAATAAGTATTTCCCTTCGTGGGCCCAAATCCCTCGAATTCCCATACCTACAACGCCCTCGACATCAACACCAAAATCAAAGCCGGGAACAAAAAGGTGGAAAAGTTCAATAATATCCCTTGCCCGCTTCGCTTTATTTCATCTTTGGTTATTACGGTTACAATTCCAGGGTTTTCCCTTAAATTGATTTTGGTTTTTGTTGAGATTGATACCTCCATGTTTATTAAATCTTCAAGCGAGAGAGAGTATAAATCGATTTCTTTCTCTTGAGCCGATATGTTTAAACCCAAAAAAAGGAAGGCAATGAATGCAAAAATCCTCATGCGTTTTTTTTGCAATTTAAATGCTAAGCAAACACAAGTCATACTAACTATAAAAATGTGTTGAAATCGGAAATTATTGTCAGCTTTGGATTGTGTTCTTCTTTTTTATGTGTGGTGGCTACTGCAACAACCTGCATACCTGCATTAATGGCAGCCTGAATACCGGAGAATGAGTCCTCAAAAACAAGACAATTTGCGGGTTGAATGCCCAGTAGTTCTGACGCTTTCAGGAAAATATCGGGATTGGGTTTCCCAAGTTTTACCATATTACCGTTTACAGTAACATCAATATAAACCTTAATACCTGTGTTGTTTACCACAAAATCAATATTGCTTTGTGGCGCAGAACTGGCAATTGCAATTTTCTTGCCGAGTATTTTCAATTCCTTCATGAAATTGACTAAACCATCCAAAGGTTTGATATGGGGTTGGTAGAGCTCCCTGTATATTGCCTCTTTTTCCTCGCCAAGCTGGTGAACTTCAGCATCCGCTAATACCCTCCCAAAAAGGGCTTTTAGAATATCAGCGTTGTTTTTTCCAAAGTATTTTTTTGTGAAATCTTCACTCTCAAAGTTTAATCCATGTCGTTTGCAGAATTCCCCCCAGGCGTCAATATGGAAAAGATAATTATCAACAATTACACCATCCATATCGAAAATTATCCCTTCTATGCCGTCCAATTTAATTTTCATGCTTCAGTAATTTCAATAAGGTTTTGCAAAGATAGCTGAGTTAATCAACTTATATGGCAATCTCAATTAAACCAAATTTAAATTAGTAGCCAAAATTTTTGAACTATTTGAAATGTTGGGCTTTACCTCGAAGTATTATTTATTTTAATTGATGCTAAATGCATGATTGACAAATCATTATTTGATTCCGTGTTATAAATGAATAATTGGATTAAATATTTACTATTTTTGGCACAGAGTTCGATATGACTATAAAAATTGATTCATATGAGAACAGCAATTGTATCAGCAATTCTTATTTTATTTTCATTAGCTCTCAACGCTCAGGATATTAGCGTCTATTCGGTTAATAATGGTAAGGGCGATGTTATAAAAGTATCGGCCGACACCCTTAATTTGGGGGAGATTTATCTCGACGATTTATCCAGTGAACATGGTATTGTATTGATTAAATTGACCAATTCAGGGAAACAACCCTTGCTTATTCGGAATGTTACCGGATGCTGTGGCACAAATATAAAATCGTGGCCCAAAGCGCCCGTATTACCTGGAAAACAATCGGAAATAAGGGTTGAATTTCGTATTGAACCTAAACCTCAGCGAATTAGTAGAACGGTTACCATTGAGTCAAACGCCCAGGGCAAACCAGTGGCAAAATTTCATATCGTTGGTGTTGTGATTCAACGAAGACAACCCAATGAACTTGTGCTGTAATTTTTTGTTTAAAATGTAGTAAAGGGGATTGAAGACAATCCCCTTTTTTTGTAAATTTATCGGGTTATGCGTAAACGACTGAGCACAACTACATTCGATCTTCCGGTACAGGAACTCCGCAGGGGTTACCGTAGCGATGTTTATTTCTGGCGCGAAAAGGTAGTCCTTGAAAGCCACAACCTGCATCCACGAGTAACCATGCAGGTTTTCCAAAAAAATAACGCTATTCTCTGTGGCATCGACGAAGCCATTGCCGTTCTCAAAGTGGCAAGCGGTCGATATTCCGACTACACAAGAGCGTATCAACTTTTCGATAAACTAATTGAATTGAAAAAACTTGCTCGAACCCAGTTTTTAACCGATAAAAACAGGTATCTGCAAATCGAGGAGGAGCGTATTAAGGTATCGCAGGAGTTGGATAACCTATGGATTGATGGTTTCTCGGAAATAGAGATTGATGCCCTATGGGATGGCGATTCCATATCGCCCTATGAATCAGTTATGCATATCCATGGCGATGCCTCATTATTTGCACATCTTGAAACTATATACTTGGGTATTCTTGCACGCCGTACCAAAATTGCTACCAATGTCAGAAGGGTTGTTGAAGCGGCAAACGGTAAAACAGTATTGTACTTTCCCGCCCGGTTCGACCATTGGGCTGTTCAGGGTGGCGATGGTTATGCTGCTCATATTGGCGGTGCATCGGGCGTTTCCACCGATGCACAGGGCGAATGGTGGGGAGCAGGTGCTTCCGGAACCATCCCTCATGCCTTAATAGCCGCCGTTGGTGGCAATACCGTTAAAGCGGTTCAGTTTTTCCATGAAACATACCCTAATGCAACCCTTATAGCTTTGGTTGATTTTGATAACGATTGCGTGAATACCGCTTTGGAGTGTGCTCGCGCCATGGGCGACAAGCTATGGGGTGTTAGGCTCGATACCTCTGAGAATCTTGTTGATAAAAGCGTATTCCCATTAATGGGTACTTACAAACCTACCGGGGTTAACCCCAAGTTGGTAGAACTTGTGCGTTCAGCCCTTGACCGCGAAGGATTTTCAAATGTAAAGATTGTGGTTTCAGGAGGTTTTAACCCTGACCGTATAAGGCAATTCGAGGGAATGGGCGTTCCGGTTGATGCCTATGGTGTTGGCAGTTATCTCATGCAAGGGAGTTACGATTTTACTGCCGATATTGTTCAAGTTAATGGTAAACCCATGGCTAAGGTCGGCAGGTATTTCATGCCAAACCCACGTTTGCAAAGGTATAATCCAAACGAGTGAATTCTATGAAAGCATTAATAGTGGTCGATGTTCAAAACGACTTTTGCCCAGGCGGTGCCTTGGCAGTAACCGATGGCGATAAAGTGGTTGACCCCATTAACGAGCTTAGCAAACAATTTGAGGCCGATGGATTACCAATCATTTTTACCCGCGATTGGCATCCAGCTAACCATTTGTCATTCAAAGAGAATGGGGGGATTTGGCCTCCGCATTGCATTGCAGGAACTCCAGGTGCTGCTTTTCACCCCAACTTATACTTTCCCTCAGTTGCTTTTCTTGTATCTAAAGCCACCGAGCCCGATATGGAGGCATATTCAGGTTTTCAGGGAACTGGTTTAGCATCGTGGTTACGTCAAATAGACGTTGACGAATTGGTTGTTGCCGGTTTAGCCACCGATTATTGTGTGAAAAATACAGTAATTGATGCTATAAAACTTGGATTTAAGGTAACGTTAGCCCTAAATGCTATTAAGGCAGTTAATGTCAATCCAATTGATGGTGAAACGGCCATTAACGAAATGAAAAGTTTAGGGGTTCAAATAGCTTGAAAGTAAAAAAGAAAAGGGGGCATTTACAAGCCCCCTTCATTAACTCCATTAGTTCTTTTTTAACGAGTAACAGTTAGCTTACGGGTTGTAACCGTACCATTATCGTCCTTAATTTTGATAAGATAAACACCGGTAGAAAGATTTGAAACATCAATTTTCCCTTCCGTTGTTTCTGTTCCCGAGGTCCATACCAGTGCTCCAGTAATGTTGTAAACATCAATTATACCTTTTGTAAACCCGGCAATGTTAACAAAAACCGATGAATTGGTTGGGTTTGGATAAACAGTAAGCTTATTATCATTATTGTGAGTATCAACCCCTGAGGGCCAAGTAACGTTTAAGACTTTCTCTTTAACATATACATGAATATCGTTACCTTTCTGAACGGTTAAGGTTACTGTTTTATCCCCATAAGTGGTGTATTTAACGGTATAAGGACCTTTACCTGTTTTTGTAGCAGGTTCAGCACCCTCGCCAAAGTTCCACTCCCACGATTCTGGCGAGCCATAGGTCATATCGGTAAATACAACCGTACTGTCGTTGCGATAGGCAGTAGTTTTATTTACGGTAAAATTAGCCGAAAGCACCGATGCCCCTTTCTTCCACATTCCGCCATAGTTAGCACTTGAGTTAAAACTTCCAGCCCAAACTGTGCCATTTGGCGAGGCACCCATATTTGTAAACTGGAAATTCTTGTAAAAGGGTGCATAATCGGTAAACGTATTACCGCCGTCAACGCTAAAGGATACGCCCATTTTATTGGCAGAGTAGTTGGAACCAGTCGATATTAAAGTATCGGTACCTGGTATCCAGCATAAATCAGCAGTGTATACACTTCCACTTGGTGTAAATTCAGTCCAAGTAGCTCCACCGTCAGTGGTTCTATAATACTTATCTATTTTATTTTCCACTCCATAAATAACACCTTCATTGCTATTCTTGAATGCAATTTCAAAAGCGGTTGAAGTTAATGGGGTTTGGTATACCTGCCAGCTTACGCCTTTATTGGTTGACTTATATATCCTACCTTTATTTGTGGCAAACCAAACATTATCGCCAATAACATCATAGTAGCCAATTACGCCGTATTCACCATCTAGGGGTGCTGGAATGTTGGCTTGGGATACTCTTGTCCAGTTTGCTCCTCCGTTGGTTGTGGTGTATATTTCAAAGTATCCTCCGTTAGGATCGCCCATGCAGAAGCCGTTATTGGCATCCCAGAAATGAACAACGTTTGGAAAACCGTTAGGCTTAGTGAAAGTAGCGGATGTTTGCTGTGTCCAGGTTTTTCCGCCATCGGTGGTTTTGGCAATCATCCCACCTCCATTTATACTATCAAATAGAGGCGCCCAAGCCGTTTTATCATCAATAGCACATATCATTCCAGCAACATGACCCGAAGAGTTAGCAGGGTTAATTAAACCTGCTTTCCAAGTAGCTCCTCCGTCGCTAGTTACAGTAAATTCTCTGGTTCCCTTGAGGGTGGAGCGAGATGCATCGTATGCTACAGCCCAAGCCACTCTATTACTTACTGCCGATATGTATTGAATAACTCGAGATGGGCTCCCAAAGCCGCTGGCTTGCTGTACCCAAAGGTGTTTGAAGTCTGACTGGTTTGGTTTGATACCAATAATCATCTGATTGCTTTCGCTGAAATCGTAACTAGTTCCATTGGGTTTCATTGCCGATGCAGCATAGTATCCATTTGCAGATCCACCCCATCCCCAGTTAATATGTAGTTCGCTGTTGTCGTTATACCCATCGCAAACCCATGCATGGCCTCCACTAGCTTTACTACTACCCGAATAGTAAATTGGCCTACCAGCATCAATTTCTGTTTTTACCATATTTATCCATTCGGTTTGGTTGTTAGGGTTAAAGGTGTAGATTTGAATAGTGGTTGGGTCGTAGTTAAAGTAGTTTGTAAGGGCGTACAAAACATCTCTGCTAAACGCACCTGAACCATCGGTTGCGTAGTTCATGTTTACTGCAACACCGGCATGGTAGCATAGAGTTGCAATAGCAACTTTCTCTTCGTATGTACTACCTGCGGTTAGCTCATTTGGCATACTGGCCCATGTGTATGTAGTTGCTTCAAAGTTGGCATACTGAGTTCCGTAGGTGGAGTGTACGTATTTATGCCATCCCTTTCCGTTTTGGGGCCATTGGTGGTAACGCATTATCTGCGACATTGCCGTGGCTACACAGCCTGTAGGAGTTCCCGTAGGGCAAAGCATATTATAGTAGGGCGATTGATTCCAAATGGTTGCCAAAAGTGGTCCACCGCCTTTAACGCCTTTAGCAATTTTTCCATCAAGTATGTCCTGCCATTCCTGCTTAACCGACTTATCCCCAATATTTGATTTTGCTGAATAGTTTACCTGCATGGCATACCAATTAAACCGTTCTAAAACCACAGGGTTATCAATCTTTTTGGGCATAAGGTTGGTTAACGACCACCCTATAATTGGCTTTGCCTCATCATCGGACGATACGATAATGAATCCACCTTTGCTCATAGCAAAAATGTAAAGGGCATCTTTACCATCAAACTGATGCGTGTTTATCAGTTTTAAATCGAAGGTATCAATACCTGCCCCCTTTTTTGCGCTAAGGTAGTTAATGGCAACCTTTCGGGCCAATTTTACATCAACAGGATTTGCAATAACAAGTAATCCTGAAAGCGCAAGTAGTAGTAGTGTGTAGATTTTTTTCATTGGAATTGATTTTTGTGTTACTGTTTATTTTGGTTTGGTTCTTTAAACTTATCGCCTGTATCTTTTAATATAGTTTTCAACCATTCCTCACGGTATCCGGGTTGCGAGGGGCTTACAGGATAGCCCCATGGGTTTCGTAAGAATTCGCCATTTGTTTCCTTTTTTACATTACCATCAATGTATTTTACTAACAGCCAGTTGCTTAGTTCGCTCCATTTTTGTACCGTGCTATTGGCAGTGTTTACAGAATAATCGGTCAAAAATTCAATGGCAAGTTTAGAGTTGTTTTCCCAAAGTTTTAGGGCTGCTGCATCAATTGCTGGGGTGTAGGCCTCAAACTTTCTTTCTAGTTCATCCTGTAACTTTTTCACATCCTTCATTATTAAGTCGTAGCGCAGGTATGCAAAGTGTGCTACACGGTTAAACACCCAGAAAGCCGAAGTGGGTGAGTAGGTTAGCATATCGCCATTACCCTCAGAGTAGCTTTCGGGAACTCTGCTTATTCCACAATAGATTGGAACGTAAACGGTTGAGGCGGCATCGTCAACTCCAAACCAAAAAATTCCACCTATTGGGTTGGGAAGCCAGTTGCGCATTTGCGCAATAAACGAAAAGCCTGTCTGTTGAGTGGCCGTTACGCGTTCATGAAAGTAGGTTACACCATCAACTTTCCATGTTAGAGGTCGCCAGCGGTAAGGCAGTCCATGGGGACCTGCTCCAGCATCCTTGCTCATGTCAAGTTCTGTACCTTCCAGATGGTCGCGCTTAAAGTTCATCAAATCCCGTGGGGAGAGTTTTCGGTTAGGTTTTATGTATAGGGGCATTCTATTCTTTAGGTTTTCACCCTTTGCGTAGTCCCAATACTTATCCATTCCATTGCTAGCATGGTTAAAGAAAGCCCAAACCCGGGCATCGCAAAAACGGGCACCATCAAAAGTTATTGGGTTATATACATCGCTAAAGCTGAATTCAGCATCGTTGCCGGAAAAATATCCGTTTTTGCGGGCGTAGGCTATAACGTCGTAGGAGTAAACCACTTCAACATCGGCATTATTTATTAAGTGCAAATTCTTGCTGCTTATTGATGTCTTCAGGTTTTCCAAAGGAAATGTTTGAATTCGGGCTTGATTGGCATGTGCCGAGATGTACCCATCGGGTATTCGGATGGCTACCCAAACCGCCCCCTTATCGGCATTCACATTTTTCTTAAGTTTCTTATCGTACTTCAGGTTTGTTTTTTTGGCAATCATCTCCAGCATCCATACCTCGTTAGGGTCGCCAATGGAAAACGATTCGCCACTGCTGGCATAGCCGAACTGCTCAACCAGTTCAACCATCACCTTAATGGCTTCGCGGGCAGTTTTTGCCCGTTGTAGGGCAAGAAACATTAGGCTGCCATAATCTACTATAGCAGTTGAGTCCATTAACTCTTCAATACCTCCAAACGTTGTTTCGCCAATGGCAACCTGGTACTCGTTCATGAAACCAATTACCTGATAGGTTTCCTGCACCTGAGGGATTTGCCCAAGGGGCTTGTTTGTACCCCTATCGTAAAGGGTAATCATTGTGCCTGCAGGCCAAGTAGCTCTTGGTTTAAAGTAGAGTTCACCATACCTTATATGGGAATCGGCTGCATAGCTTACCATGGTTGAACCATCGGCACTTGCACCCTTAGTTATCAGGTAATTGGTGCACGAATAGCTTTGGTGCCAAACCAATGTACCTATAATTAGTAATAAGATGTAAGAGATTTGTTTTTTCATTTCCAACCCTTGATACTGTTAATCAACAAAAATAGAAAAATATTTTTAAGAACTTAAACTCAATTTTTTGCAAAGCAGTATAGTAGATAATCGCATCATAATTGTTGACTAAATGCAAATATCTATTGACATAAAGCAGTTCTATTATTTGCTT
>LUYY01000085.1 GCA_001603415.1 Bacteroidales bacterium Bact_07
ATGTATTCCTGGTTCTTGCGTTGGGCTTTATTGTCCACCTATTGCCCTATAATGCCAAGGAGTATCTGCGGGGTCGGTTTATTGCTATGCCTTTGATTTTAAAACTTTTTGCAGCTCTGTTGGTAGTAGTTGTTCTCATTCAATTTCAAACCATGGAGCTTAAACCGTTTATCTATTTCCGGTTCTAAAATAAAAAAGCCCCTTATTCAGGGGCTTTGGTTGACCTACCAGGACTCGAACCTAGACTAACAGAACCAAAATCTGCTGTGCTACCATTACACCATAGGTCAATCCTATCGCTTTTTTAAAGCAGTGCAAAATTAATACTTATTGCAATAATTTACAAAATTTTTACAAATTTTAATTTATTTGGCTATCCGCAATCCGTTTGCGGTCATTACCCAAGTTTTACCAACCATTTCATCGGCCCAGTAATTGCTATAGGGTTGGTACTTTTCAAGAATATCGGTTAGCGATTCATCAAGGTAAACACCATAGCCTTCGGGTAAGTAAAGCTTAACAGTTAAATTCTGGTTTTTCCACTTCGATTTCTCAGGAATTATGTATAAGGGATCGAGTATAGCCAAGGTATCGTTTAATGTTAAGGAGTAAACAATGTCATTAGCATTATTTTGTGCAGTATAATTGTTAACACCTCTTGCTTTGCGAATTACCTCAAACCTGGGTTTTGTCTCATTGCTTTTCTCTACGATGAGGTTAGGTGTACCAGCAAGCTGTTGCTTCCCTTTTAGCTTTACAATTTTCCAATCGAAGAATTGTGCCTTTTCTTCTACCAATGAGCTATCGGCCAGGTAATTGTAAGTTTTACACAATACAATTTTTGAGTTACTATTTACTGGTGTTACCTCAAATTCCTTTACCACTTTTTCGCTAACTGCGAGGCTTCGCATCTGGAAGAAGAATGTAAGTGATAGTGAAACCACAGCAGCCGCCCAAATAATTGCGGCAATAATTCCAATTGCCCCATCTTTTGCTTTAAATCTGAAAAGAATGCGGATGCCAGCATATATTAATGCAACAATTGGTATGGCAAATGTTAAAAATAGCGGAATCGTAATCCAGTAACTACTACTAATATCAAGAACCGATGATATAATTTCGTTAAGCGACATTCCTACACCGCCAATAACACCTGAAAAATCAGGGCTATACGATGCAAAAAATACTGCACCAACAAGGGCTATAAAAACCAAAAGCATGCTTACAATCAGGATCACACCAATGATAATCGAGATAACCTTAACAATAACAAGCAATGCTTTTAGCAGGTAAAGCAGTACTTGACCAAGTAGGCTTCCAATTTTACCAATGGCATTACCAGCCTTTGATTTTTTTAGGTTTTCGCTGGTATCATTTATTTCTTTTCGAACCCTTTTGCTGATATCCTCAATAGTTTCGGTTTCTCCAATCATCTCCATTTTCTGAAATGGGGTTTTAGCCTTTGGCATTGCAATCCAAAGTAGAATATAAAGTAATAGGCCAAACCCTCTCAGAAAAATAAGAGCGATAAATAGGATTCTGAAAACAAGTGGGTCAACCCTGAAATAGGCTGCTAATCCACCACAAACTCCAGCTATTATTGAATCATCGGGGTTGCGGTACAGGCGCTTTGCTCGATACTGTGGATTTCCCACGGCCTTGCCATCATCTCCAATATCCTCAGGTTTGCCAATTTGGTCAATTATTGGTTTTACTATTTCGTTGGTCACAACTTGTCCTGTAGCTATTTTTTCGGAAAGTAGTTCAGCTATTCGGAATTCAATATCATTGACGGTTTCTTGGGCTGCCTTGTCGTTGCCAAGCTTAATTTTAACCTCGTTGAGGTAAGCTTGCAGGGTGGTATATGCACTCTCTTCAAGCGTAAAAGAGTATCCCCCTATGCTAACATTTACTGTTGTATTCATTGTTTAGCAGTTGTGTTGTAATAGAAATGTAATGGACTACAATTTAATCGTTTTTTTGATTGCGAATGGCATTAACCATTTCAACAAGTTCGTCCCAGCTGTTCAGCAGTTCGGCCAGGTATTGTCGCCCCTCGTTGGTAAGCGAGTAGTATTTTCGGGGTGGCCCTTGCGGCGACTCTTCCCAGCGATAGGTGAGTAACCCTGCATTTTTTTGCCTTGTTAGAAGGGGGTATATGGTACCTTCAACCACAATCATTTTAGCCTGCTTGAGCTGATTGATTAGGTCGTTTGCATAGGCATCGCCTCTGGAAAGTACCGTTAAAACGCAGAGCTCAAGAACACCCTTTCGCATTTGTGCTTTCGCATTCTCAATTTCCTGATTCATGGCTTCAACTTAGGTGTTGTTATAATGTCGATATTATCTTAATTGACCAATTGCACCGGTTAGCAATGGGTTACATGTTGTTTATATTGATTTTTTCACCCCGCATTTCAAGTTTTTGGGTTGGGGTAATGGCTGGCGGAACTACCACCCATAGGACAATATAGATAAGTAAACCTAAACCACCCCAAAGGGTTATCAGAAAAAATATCAATCGGAATAGAACGGGGTCAACCTTCCAGTAATGACCCATTCCGGAGCATACACCACCTAATATCCTGTCGTCAACATCGCGGTAGAGTTTAGGGTAAACCCTCTCCTTATCGGATGGGCTAAAGGAACTGGACGAGTCAAAATCGTTTATAGTTCCCATTAGGTTAATCACCCTTTTAACCTCATCAAGGTTTACCACTTGTCCGGGCACCTTTATGTATTCATCAAAGTGTTCGGCAATTCTACTTTCAATATCGCTAACTATTTCCCTTTTGCTGGGATCGTTTGCAAAGTGTGCTTCAAGTCCTTTGAGGTATCGCTCTAATGCTTGGTATGCGTCATCGTCAAGCATGTAGGCCTTACCGTTTAAGCTAACTGAGATGGTTCTTTTCATGGTTTCTGGTATTTAGTTCATTGTTCATTATCGCTGCAATGCATTATATGGTATTATTGTATTGCAAATATAAATCAAAAAATAATACTATGCAATACATAGTAGTATTTTTAACTTGGTTTAACAAAGACATTTTTTTGAATTTCAATTTATCATTCTTTACAATTGGTTATCTTTATGTTTTACTTACACTATTTATATTTAGGTTGTTCATCGGAATTAGCTTAATACCAACCTAAAGCATTTAATCTAACAAACTAACCAATGCAGGGTGTTCTTACAAAAATGGGATTCAATAATACCGGCGATGAGTACAACATTCATCCGGAGTATTATATCAATTTGGATTCTGAGAGGGTGGATCTATCGGGTTTGATTGGTAGGAAGATTTGTTTGGTGTACCAAAACATTAATCGCTGTATTCATTGTGGGCGTGAAACCAAGAAACTATTTGGCCAAGGGTTTTGTTACCCCTGCTTTATTAGGGTACCCGAAGCCGAAGAGTGTGTTCTTAGACCCGAACTTTGCAGGGCCCATGAGGGAATTGCCCGTGATATGGATTTTGCAAAGGCTAATTGCCTTGTGCAGCATTACGTTTACCTGGCATGGACTGGCGGCATAAAGGTTGGTGTTACAAGGTATCACCAAATACCAACCCGCTGGGTTGATCAGGGAGCAACCTATGCTGTAAAAATCTGTCATACTCCAAACCGTTATACAGCAGGCTTAGTTGAGGTTGAACTAAAAAAGATTTTTGCAGATAAAACGGCATGGCAGCGTATGCTTACCGATACAAGTGAATTTCCGCCCGATTTTCTATCCTTTAAAGCTAAAGCCCTTGAATTTATAAATGGGGAAGGCCTAAATTACATTCCCGAAAGTGATGCAGTTTACCGTATTAGCTATCCCATAATTCAGTTTCCCGACAAAGTAAGGTCAGTAAACCTAGAAAAGGCAAACACCATCGAAGGAACATTAACGGGTATAAAAGGACAATACCTGATTTTTGAATCAGGTATTGTAATCAATATTCGGAATCATTCAGGATATCTGGTGGAGTTAACCTATTAGATATTGGTTATATCCATGGCAATCTTTAAAATCTTGAGAAGTTGACCGCTGTGGTCATAAATAGGGGTGTAGGTTTCGAACAGCTGGTGTTCTTGTCCCTGTACTTTAATTCGGGTTTTGTGTCTACGAATGTTTCCTCTCAGGATATCGTTCCATAATTTATCGTACGAGGCCTTTTCGGATTCCGATAATAACAATTTATCGGAATGGTGCAGACCAATAATATCATTTCTATTTGCACCCAGGAAGTTAAGGTAGCTATCGTTGATGTTAATTACATAGCCTTTGGTATCGTACTCCATAACAAAAGCTGCAGCATTTAGGGCATTAACTAAACCTTCAAGTTCAAGGGTTTTGCGTGCCGCTTCTTCCTGTGTGGCCTGGAGTTCCTCCATGTTCTGGCGCATCTCTTCCTCTTGGGCAGCCATCATCTCGGCTTGTTCCTTCGATTTCATAAGTAGTTCAGCAGTAAGGGTATTAACCTTAACCGTATGCAAGGTTGATGCTATACTCTTGGCAATATCTTTAAGGAATTGAACCTCATGTTCTTTAAGTTCCTGAAGCGAGGCAATTTCGATAACTCCCATAACCTCTTCGTCGAAAATCAGCGGAACCACTATAATGTAGTTGGGGTTAATGCCACCAAGCCCTGAGGTTATCTCAATGTAGTCCTGTGGCACTTCCTTAAGAATAATGGCATCGCGTTCGGCAGCGCAGGCTCCAATTAATCCTTCGGCAAAGTGGTAGCTGCGTTTCATAAGCCTGTTTCTGTCGTAAGCAAACATAGCTACCATATCGAATGTTTTATCGCCAGTTTCTTTGTTCTCGTTGAGAACAAATATTCCACCAACCGCAGCGTTTAGGTACCAAACCAGATTCTTAATAAGTTCTTGGCTCAGGAGTGTTAGGTTGTTGTTGTTCTGTCGGAGTATCTCGCCAAATTTTGCCATACCCTCGTTTGTCCAACGTTTCTTTTCCTCCTCAATCTTGCGTTTTTCTTCTTCCTCGCGTGCTTTGCGAAGGTTATCGCGCATTTCAATTAGCGATTTACCAAGTTGGTCGTCGTTGCTGAGGAGGGGGAGGTCAACCTTTAGATTGCCTGAACCAATCTCACGGGCAAACGATGTTTTTGTGCTAATTCCTGCCAATGAGGCGTTAACCGCCTCAACCATTTGGCTTATTTCATCACCCGATGCAATTTTTATATCGATGTTATTAATAATTTTACCTTTAGCAAACTCATTCAGTATTTGGGTGATCTTTTTGATAGGGAGTGTAATCCTATTGGAAACCAAATAAACTATGAAAATAATAATGATTAAACCAATTAAGGCAATGAGTAGGCTGGTGTTGTAGCTTTTATTCGCCTTAGCCAATATATCGGTTACAGGCACAGCAATTCCAATAGACCAAGGGGTTTGGGTATTCCCAATTTTAATGGGTTCAAAGGTGTAATATATCTTTTCGCCTTTATCGTTTTGGTGAATAAATTTGAACGACTTACCTTTCTGTATTTGGTTTAGTATGTTGTGTTTAGCGTTAAAGTCAGGTAAAACATCAACAATGTTTTTCTTGAAAACAGTTGAATCGGGGTGGGCTATAAATACCCCTTTATACGATAGCAAAAAAGCGTAGCTGTTGGGGTAGGGTTTTATGTTATTGACCAGGTTTTGAAAACGGGTAAGAACAAGATCGGCTCCTACTAACCCAATGAATTTACCATTCTCGAGCAGTGGCGACGATAATGTTGTCATCATTTGCCCCCGTTGGAGTTCCGAAACGTAAGGTTCTACTATTATCTCCTTTGCAGCACTTTTCATACTGCCATAAGTTGGTGGATCGCCGGTTAAACTGCGCATCTCGGCCTTAGTTTTGTAAACGCCATCCTGTTTGTAAACAATGTAGAAATACCGGCCGTATGGCAATGTCCATTTTGGATCTAAATTACTTAACTCCCAGCTATCCCAGTAAGCATCAATTTGGGGGGTTGTTTGTATTACCCGGTTATACATGGGGTAAATTAACTTTTGCCATTGATCAAAAGGCATTTGCCTATACTCCATGAAAGCAGCAGCAAGTGTCCGCGTTACAGCAAAATCTTGATTTATCCAACTCTCAATATTCAAAGCATATTGACGAGCATAATTATCGGTTAAAGCAATAGATTGATCATAGGCTAAACGACGCGATGATGAGCTTATGAAGTAAAATACGATAGAAAAAATAATAAAAGCGCTACCCAAAATGTAGTACAATATTTTCTGTCGAATGGTAAGTTTTAATTTCATAGCTGTAACAATTATGCCTTTTACTTTTCACAATATTACAAAAAAATGATTGTTTATGCAGATATTAAGGAATTTTATTTAATTTGGCAGTAGCATTTTATTCAAAAATATTCATGCTAAATCTATTTAAAAAACATAGGGATGATGACCTTGTGCAAAGGATTGACTGTTTAAGGTCAATTCTTCTTTTCAAGGAAGTTGATCGTTCAACTCTTCGTAGAATTGCATCAATACTTGAATCTTGTGAGGTTAAGAAGGACGAACGGCTATTTAATAAAGGCGATAGGGACTACTCCCTATATATTGTAGTAAGTGGCAAACTTAAAGCCCACGATGGCAACCACACCTTTGCCACCTTTGGCCCAAATCAGTATTTTGGGGAGTACTCACTACTCGATTCCTCTGCTCGATCCACAGCAGTAACTGCAATGGAGGATTCCGTATTACTTAGGTTGCATCAGGATCAATTCAATAAATTTTTAAAAAAAATACCTAGCCTTTCCCGAGCTCTTTTGCTCGGTTTAGTTTGGCGCTTAAGGGATTACAATATACTTGAAGCTGAGCTAACGGCCAAGAATATTGAGATAAAACGGCAAAAGGAGGAGATAGAAATCCAGCGCAAGGAACTTGAACAGCTGAACCAGATGAAGGATAAGTTCTTTGCCATTATTGCCCACGATTTAAAGAATCCCTTTAGTACAGTACTATCCTTATCCGAGTTGCTGGCCAAGGAATTTGCAAGTTTTGATCAGAGTAATCTCCAGATGTTTATCGAGCAGATCTACAAGTATTCCAATAAAACGTTTAACCTGCTCGAGAACCTTTTGCAATGGTCAATGCTTCAGACCGGCCGCTTAACCCCTAAGCCCCAAATGGCCAACTTAGCCGATGTTATTAACGATACTGTTGATTTACTTAGGGGAAATGCCATAAATAAATCTATCAACCTCTACTGGGCTTTTCCAACCGATGCTTTTGCATTTTTTGATGTCAATATGATTACCACGGTAGTGCGGAATCTTATTAGCAATGCCATTAAGTTTACCCCTCAAAATGGCGAGGTTGTTGTTCGGGTTGAAGCCGAGCCCGAATACTATAAGATCAGTGTAACCGATACGGGGGTTGGTATGCCTAACGATACCATCCAAAAGCTTTTCCGTATCGATTCCAACCCCACCACACTGGGTACTAACGAAGAAAGCGGTACAGGGCTGGGATTAATTCTCTGCAAGGAATTTGTTGAGAAGAACGGTGGTACAATTGGAGTTAGAAGTGAGGTAAATAAAGGATCGACATTTTACTTCACTGTACCACGTTTTGAGAAAAAAAAGCAATGAAAATAGCTATACTTGGCACACGTGGCATACCCAATAGGTATGGAGGTTTTGAACGTTTTGCCGAGGAAATGGCTTATGAATTCAGCCAGTTAGGGCATCAGGTTTTTGTAACTTGCCCTTCGGACAAGTATTTGGTTGACCGGTTTTCGCAGGGTGTATTTACGGTTCATCTAAAAGTACCAAGAGTTTTACTGGCTAACCTTGGAACACTTTATTACGATTACATTTCGTTGAAATGGGCACAAAAAAATAGCATTGATGCCATAATTGAATGTGGCCATTCGTTTTCGCCTTTACTTGTATTCTTTTCAAAAA
>LUYY01000345.1 GCA_001603415.1 Bacteroidales bacterium Bact_07
AATAAAAGGTATGCAATAAAAACTAAGACGTATTAACAGATAAATCCCCAATACTATCAGAGTTACTCTAATTATTGATATTATCATTCGTCTGACAGGTTCTGTCATCAGTTCTCTCCTTATATCCATTACTAAATCTGAAAATATGCTTTTGCTAATTCATTTTATAATAACGAAAGTAAATGCGCAAGCAATTGAAACTCACCGCAAAGGGTTACTCATTCCTTTATCAGCTCTACCATTTCCTGTTGCAGAATTCTTAATCTGTTTTGAATATCCTTTAATCTGTTATCGTCAACCCCGGCTTTAAGCTCATCCATAAGTATTTCTGAAATATCGCCAATTCCGTCCTTGACATCCTCCAACAAGCTGATAAGCCCCAGATAACGAAAGTGATGTTCCGCTTTTTTCTCAAAGCCGCGTTCCACTTCACGCTCAGCGGATATAACAAATGATTCCTCTCTTGACGGAATAACCGGCTCAATTCCAAATTTATCGTTTATCTTCTCCGACAGTGAATTCAATGCCTGCTCTTCCCCATGCACAAGGAATACACGTTTTGGCATATTATTTAAATTTCCCATCCACCCTAATATGCCCGCATAATCAGCATGTCCCGAAAAACCGTCAATCATCTCTATTCTGGCGTTCACAGATACTTCCTCGCCAAAAATATGAACCTTTTTCTCCCCGTTTACAAGTCTTCTGCCAAGTGTTCCCTCAGCCTGATAACCAACAAACAGAATTGTGCATTCCCTGCGCCACAGATTATGTTTAAGGTGATGCTTAATTCTGCCTGCCTCACACATTCCGCTGGCGGAAATTATTATACATCCGCCTTTGATTCTGTTTAAGGCTCTTGAATCGTCAGCTGTCCTTGAAAAGTGGAGGTTTGGAAAGTCAAGAGGGTGATCCCCGTTTTCGACAAACCTGCGTGCCTCTTCGTCATAAATGTCGAGGTTATTCATGTATACCTCTGTGGCATTTATTGCCAGAGGGCTGTCTATGTATACCGGGGCATTCATAAGTTTATGTACTTTATCTCCAAATTTAGAAAGGTTTTTGTTTATCTCCGATATAATATCCTGAGTCCGCCCTACCGCGAATGACGGGATTATTACATTCCCGCCCCGTTCAAGGGTTTCCGTTACAATATTCAAAAATCTTTCGGCTTTGCTCCTGTTATCTGCATGCAAACGGTCGCCGTAGGTTGACTCCATAATCAGATAATCAGCTTCGGTAATAATTTCAGGATCTTTCAGAATTGGAATGTTCCTGTTACCCATATCACCGGTAAAAACAAGCTTGGTCTGCTTTCCGTCTTCTTTAATCCACATTTCTATAAAAGCTGAACCCAGCATATGGCCTGAATTTCTATAACGTATTTTGATATTCTCCGTAAGCTGAATTTCTTCGTCATATGCTACGCGTCTGAACAGCTTTAAAGATTCCTGAGCCTGAAAATGGTTATATAACGGCTGTACAGGCTTTCTGCCGGCACGCATTCTTTTACGGTTTTTCCATTCGACTTCAAATTCCTGTATATGTCCGCTGTCCGGGAGTAATAAACCGCATAATTCCACCGCTGCTTTCTGGGCAATAACCTCTCCCCTGAAGCCATTTATATAAAGCCACGGAATTCTCCCGCTATGATCAATATGGGCATGGGTTAAGAGTACATAATCTATTTCCGATGGTTTTACAGGAAGCGGCTGCTCATTTAAAGCTTCTTCCTTTGCTCTCCCCTGGAACATACCGCAATCAACAAGGATTCTTGTGCCATATGTTTCAACCATCTGGCATGAACCTGTTACTGTACGTGCCGCACCTAAGAATGTCAGTTTCATTTTTCACCTCACAGAACGAATTTAGGAACATTTAATTAAGCATGTATCATATTTCGGCAAATCTGTATACATTCAGGAGCAAAAATAACAGTTGTTAATTATTGTTTATTTGCTCCTCAATGACCCCTCCGCCTATAACAATATCACCATCATAAAAAACAACCGACTGTCCTGGTGTAACTGCCCTTTGCTTATTTTTAAAATCCACCCGGACTCTGCTTTCTCCCAATGGAGTTATAACTGCCTCCGCCTCTTTTGCCGAATAACGTATTTTTGCTTTTACCTCCATCTGCCCGGTCAGATTCTCAATTACAATCCAATTCAGATCCACCGCTGTAAGGCCTGATGAGTATTCTTCTCCTGCTTCACCCAAAACAACGGTATTGTTTTCCATATCCAATCTGACAACATACATGGGTTTACCGAATGATTTGCCCAGACCCTTTCTCTGACCAACCGTATAATAAATAATTCCTTTATGCTCACCCAGTACATTCCCCTTTGTATCCGTAAATTTACCGGGAATAACAGCCTGGTTTATATTTGATGCTATAAAGTTTCCATAATCATTATCGGGTACAAAACATATTTCCTGGCTATCAGGCTTATTCGCGACATCAAAACCCATCTCCGCAGCAATTTTCCTGATAGTGTCCTTCTCATAATTTCCTACAGGCATCAGAGTTCTTTCCAGCTGATACTGGGTCATGTTATAAAGGGCATAGGTCTGATCCTTCCTGTCAGACACAGATTTTTTCAGCAGAAATCTTCCCGAAAGAGGATCCTTTTCTATTCTTGCATAATGGCCTGTCGCGATACGGTCTATTCCCATTGACACTGCTTTATTCAGCAATGACTCAAATTTCACATAACGATTGCAGGCTATGCATGGGTTGGGTGTTCTTCCCTTTATATATTGG
>LUYY01000086.1 GCA_001603415.1 Bacteroidales bacterium Bact_07
ACAAAAAAAATCCTAAGTTCAAGCAACGTCAAGGATAATTTGTTTAATTTTGCAGACTAATTAAGTGATAATATGGCACGTATAGTAGGTGTAGATTTGCCGAAAAACAAGAGAGGCGAGGTAGCCCTTACCTATATTTATGGTATTGGCCGCAGCAGCGCCCGTAAAATTCTGGATAAAGCCGGAATTAGCTACGATACCAAAGTAGCCGACTGGACCGATGAAAATGTAACTACCATCCGTAATATCCTGAACGAAGGTTACAAGGTTGAGGGTGAGTTACGTTCAATGGTTCAGCTAAGTATTAAGCGTTTGATGGATATTGGTTGCTACAGAGGTATTCGTCACCGTCTTGGTTTACCTGTGAGAGGTCAATCAACCAAGAATAACGCTCGTACACGTAAAGGAAAGAGAAAAACTGTTGCCAACAAGAAGAAGGCTACTAAATAGTAATTAAGCTATGGCAAAGAAAACAGCAACTAAGAAAAAGGTAGTAAAGGTTGATCCGGTAGGACAAGCCCATGTTCATTCATCGTTTAACAACATCATTGTTACCATGACCAACAGTACCGGTCAGGTTATCTCCTGGTCGTCGGCTGGTAAGATGGGTTTTAAGGGTTCAAAGAAGAATACTCCGTATGCAGGTCAAACTGCTGCAGCCGATTGTGCTAAAGTAGCCTACGATATGGGCTTAAGAAAGGTTAAAGTGTTTGTTAAAGGACCTGGCGCCGGCCGTGAATCAGCTATCCGTACCATCAACTCAACCGGTATTGAGGTTACTGAGATTGTTGATGTTACCCCATTACCCCATAATGGCTGCCGCCCTCCTAAACGTCGTAGGGTATAACCATTTTAGTACGAATCAATAAAATTTCAAAATAATGGCAAGATATACTGGACCAACAACCAAGATTGCCCGTAAATTCGGCGAGCCCATTTATGGGCCGGATAAGTACTTCGAGAAGAAGAACTATCCTCCCGGGGTTCACGGCTTAATGAAGAAACGTAAAAAGGTTTCGGAGTACGGAACTCAGCTGCTCGAAAAGCAAAAAGCTAAGTACACCTATGGTTTGCTTGAGCGTCAGTTTGCTAACCTATTTAAGCAAGCTGCCCGTAGCAAGGGTATCACCGGTGAAATTTTACTTCAGCTACTCGAGTCGCGCCTCGATAACGTTGTTTTCCGTTTAGGTATTGCTCCTACCCGTGCCGCTGCTCGTCAGCTGGTGCTTCACAGGCATATCGTAGTTAACGGTAAAATTGTTAACGTACCCTCGTTTAGGTTACGTCCTGGCGATATTATTGGCGTTCGTGAACGTTCAAAAACACTCGAAGCCATTACCGATTCACTTCAGACTAACCGTCACACCAAGTACTCCTGGCTGGAGTGGAATAACGATAAAATGGAAGGCAAATTCATGAACGTTCCTGAGCGTTCAGAGATTCCTGAGAATATCAAGGAGCAATTAATTGTTGAACTTTACTCTAAGTAATAAAACC
>LUYY01000087.1 GCA_001603415.1 Bacteroidales bacterium Bact_07
GCTCTCTTTCTCGCTTTTTAACTCGAAATGTAAATGTTGAGACTGTGATTGCGTTGTAGTTCATGTTCAATGGGAATAATGCTTGCTTAGCTGTCACAAATAATATATACTATTTGTGACAAGAGGAGTGAACCTTATGGAAGAAATCAGCACCAGGGAGAAAATGTTGAATTATATAAAGAGGAATCCAAAATCAAGGATTTACTCTATCTCTGATTTTTCCAAATTCGGTACTTATGCCAGTATTCGAAAAGTTCTCTCACGCCTGGAAATGGAGGGGAGGTTAATCCGTGTTTCGAGGGGTTTCTATAAGTCCCCGGAATTCAACAAACTTATAAATGAGGAAGTCGCTTTAGATCCTGATCAGTTTGCTAGAGCCTATGCAGAGTCCTACGGCTGGAAAATCGCTCCGCACAAGGAAACAGCTTTGAATATGTTGGGTTTGTCAACTCAGGTACCAAATGTCTTTCAGTACGTAAGTGATGGCCCATATAGAACTGTATTTCTCAATGACGGAAGGAAAATAGAGTTCAGGCATAGAGCTATTCGTGAAATAAGCAAACTTAGCTACAAGGAAGCGGCTCTCCTGGAAGCACTTAAGACTCTGGGCAAGGAGCGGATTTCTCCCGATGTCAGGGGTAGGATCCTTCGAAGGTTCAGTAAGAAGGAACTAGAAGCTTTAAGAAAGCGAGTTCAGAAGAGCAGGAAATGGATTTATGAGGAAATCTGCGGATTGATTGAAAGGAGCGGGAACAGTGTATCGAATCGCCAACGAGACTAGCTCAAACCTGAGAGCCATTTTCGGGAATACTGCAACCAGAAGAGGTATCAGTCCGGCAATTATAGAGAAGGACTTTTGGGTATGTTTCCTGCTTGAGGTTCTCTTTCATCAAAGCAAGTATTCAAAACATTTTGCCTTTAAAGGTGGAACGTCTCTTTCAAAGGTGTATAAAGCAATAGAACGTTTTTCTGAAGATATCGATCTGATACTTGATTGGAGGCTTCTAGGATATTTGTTAACCCAGCCATGGGAATCAAGATCTAACACGAAGCAAGAGAGTTTTAATCAGGAAGCAGCTTTGAGAACTGAACGGTTCCTCGCTACCGAGTTTGTTCCGTGTCTAGAAGAATCATTGAGTTCGTTTATTAAAGATTTCGATTTGCATGTCGATCCGGATGATTCTCAGACCGTTCTCTTTAGATATCCACAGATATTCACTGACAAGAGCCTCCTGCAGGAAATTAGACTGGAGATCGGACCTTTGGCTGCGTGGTCTCCATCTGCTGATAAACCCATTACTCCATATGCCGCCGAGGAATTCCCCAAAGCTTTTCGTATGCCGAGTACTCTTGTAAGAACAGTAGAAGCAAAACGTACATTTTGGGAAAAGGCAACTATCCTCCACCGTGAAGCTAACAGGAAAAGCGGGAAGCCAACCAATCAGGTATTCCAGGCACTACTATGACCTTCATATGTTGTGCAACACGCCGATCAAACATGAAGCTCTTGAGGACATCGAATTGCTTCGTAAGGTTGCGGTATTCAAGGATAAGTTCTTTCATTGCTCGTGGGCAAAATACGAAGAAGCACTTCCCGAAACGATGCGATTAGTTCCACCTGACAGTGTTGTAGAGAAACTGAAAGAAGACTTTGAAAACATGAAGCCAATGATATTTGGTACGATCCCTTCTTTTGAACAAATACTTGCTACGCTTCGCGAATTTGAGCAAGAAATGAGAACTCATTAAGAGCCGTCCTTCGTCAGTCGTCCCGGAG
>LUYY01000346.1 GCA_001603415.1 Bacteroidales bacterium Bact_07
ATACAACTGTCAAAAAATGTATCTCCAAATGCCCGCCCCTCATTCAAAAACAATATGTGAGAAATTTTAGCCTCTTCTCGGTACCTTATTCTTCTCTACACCATCTCCTGATACTATTCATAGTTTTTTTTACTGGGACTCCTATCAGACATAACACGTCACCAATGACACAAAATGCTCTCCCGGATCAAACCAGACCATTGGTCTAGGATCACAGAGATGAGTTCTCTTGGGGAGACCGCCAATCATTACAACCGCCGCAACAACCACCTAAGCAGCTCCCTGATCCGGGGGTTCAGGCTGGTGGTTGAACCGTTTGCTCTGTTATATGTTGATAATCAGGTGAATTGAATCCATAAGAGAAACCCGAGGGCTCTCTCAATTCTGTGATGATGTATCCTTCTGATAACCGGTTAACGAATAATAATTTCCGGAGACGCCGGAGAATCCCAGCGGGCCATCGGAGAAAATTTTTCTCCGGTCAAAGGGTCTCAAATTTTTGAGCAATATTGAATTAATACAACAATAAATCGTTTTTATTATCTCCGGAGAAAAAATCCAGGTGTAGAGTGCATGGATGATTCTGTATTATCGTCTCTCCACTCTGGTCGGTTTTCTCCGGTCATGCTCCGTTCGCTCATTTTTTTCTCCACTCACTCCAACAGTATGCTCATGAACAATCCTGGTGATGAATGAATAGGTTTGATCTATTCCTGGCCACTCACACCTCTCTCACACACCCACATTTCCGTGCCATCTCTGCAACCGCTGCAGCCACCACCTGAGCAACCCCCCGGTCCAGGGGATCCGGAAGGATTTTGTCAGGAGTTGGATCTTTCACATACAGGGCAATAGCATGAGCTGCAGCAATCTTCATCTCCTCACTTATTTTCGTTGCACCTGCATC
>LUYY01000088.1 GCA_001603415.1 Bacteroidales bacterium Bact_07
TGTTGGATGTCCCTATAGCTCGGTTGCCATTTTTAAAATGGAGATGAATATTGATGCCTTTGTCGCCATACTTATCGATATTGACGGGAATGGTTACTCAACCAGTGGAAGCGACAGGGTTATTTACCGGGATTTAAAGAAAGGTATAAACTACATACTTTGGGATTTTAAGAACGATGCAGGGGCTGAGGTTCCAGTTGGTGTTTACAATGCATCGGCAACCTTTATGGGCCGCGGACCAACCAACTTCCCCGTTTATGATGTGGAGCAATGCGACGGAGTAAGAACCTCCTCGGTTCGCCCGTTCCGCAAGCTCAACGCAACCATTTACTGGGACGATACATTTATATCACGCTGGGGCGATGAGACAGGTCAGGGTCTCATGGACGGAACCCAACGAGTGCAATTAGTTAACGGTGCAAACGTCCCACGTATTTGGTCATGGAATGCAGCTTTACAAAACACCAATTTCAATGGAAACCTGAATACCATGAACACCTGGTTCAACGCCATTGATCTTGGTTACTCAAACATTAAAATACATGTTACCCAAAGCGCCACCAAGTGTATTAACGGGCTTGCACCCTGGGTGGGCGATATATACAAGGAAGGTCCTCTTAATACCAACATTACCTTTACCCAGGCCGACTTTACCAGTAAATTTTTCGATCCTACAGGGGTTGCCCTAAAGGAGATCCGTATTACTACTCTACCATCAAATGGCACCTTGCGGGTTGGTGCAACTCCAATTAGCACCGTGCCTTACACTGTTACTGCTGCAAATCTTGCAAACCTAAACTTTGTGCCTACTACCAACTGGTGGGGCCGCACATCGTTTACCTATGAGGGGCGCAATAACAATAACCTTTACTCCAATAATACCGAGCAGGTTTACCTTACCGTTAATACTCCTCCAACCATTACACCTCCATCGGACCAGAGCGTTTGTACCAATAGCGAACCATCAACCTTACCATTTACTGTTAGCGATGGTTCACAAACACCTGCTGGCAATATTGTTGTTACAGCATACTCACACGATCCCAACTTTGTACTAAATGGGAATATTGAGGTAGGAGGTACAGGAACGAACCGTTGGGTTAAGGTAACCCCTGTTGCTAATAAGAGTGGCCATGCCATTATTTACCTTATGGCCGACGATGGGTACTCAAAAACCATTCAGGAATTTGCCGTTTATGTTGGTCCCGATTTGGAATTCTCGGGCGATACAACGGTTTGCGTAGGACAGGATTTGTACCTGGTGGCTCAGGAACAGGGTGCTACTTCCTATACATGGAAATACGGAGCCACTACAATTTCCACAACTCAAACCCTTAGCCGTACCTGGGGTAATTTTAACGTGGGTCAATGGTCGCTTACTGTATCAAAGGGTGGCTGTACATCAACCCGTTACTTTACTGTTGATATCTCTCCAAATACATCGTTTACAGGCGATGTAAATGTTTGCGTTGGTGAAGCTATTGATTTAACGGCCGTTGAAAACAATGCTACTTACGAGTGGAAGAAAGGCTCTACTGTGGTTTCTACCGCAAAGCAGTTTTACAAGGCAAGCGCTGTTCTTGCCGATGCCGGAACAAATTATACCCTTAAGGTTACCAAGGCTGGATGTACATATACCTCGGCACCTTTCACTATCAGCGTTGTAAATCCCCCAAGCACAGGTCTAACGGTTACCGGCAGTACAGTGGATCCGGGACACGATGGTACAATTACCGTAAACTCAACACAAAGCGGAATAACCTATAATGTTTATAAAAACGATGTTTATGTGGCTTCCGGTGTTGGTACTGGTGGTAATCTGGTAATTACCATTCCTGCTGCTAACCTTCAGGTTGGAAACAACCTATTTGTGGTTAAAGCCAATAACGGTAACTGCGAAATTCCTCTCAGCTCTTCGGCTACCATTGTTGTTCGCGAACCCGGTTTTACCATTTCGGCCATTTCAGGGAACACTACCGAGGCTGGAGGTACTGCTACTTTCACCGTGGTACTTAAAACACAGCCTACTGCTAACGTTACGCTGCCAATTAGTAGTTCCGATTTAACTGAGGGTACGGTTTCCACAGCATCGTTAACATTTACCCCAGCCAATTGGAACGTTGCTCAAACCGTAACTATTACCGGAGTGGACGATTACATTGTTGACGGAAATATCACCTATACCATAAATATTGGTCCTGCAACTAGTTCCGATACCTATTATAATGGTATCGACCCTGCCGATATCAACCTATTAAATATTGATAACGATGTTGCCGGTGTTAATGTTAGCCCAACCAGCGGCCTAATCACGACCGAAGCAGGTGGAACGGCTACCTTTACCATGCGACTTACCGCTCAACCAGCAGCAAATGTTACCATTACCCTTTCATCGAGCAATTTGGCCGAGGGTACTGTTAGCCCAACCTCAGTTACATTTACCCCTGTAAATTGGAATACCAACCAAACCGTTACAGTAACAGGGGTTGACGACCAAATTGACGATGGCGATGTGGTTTACACCATTGTTACCTCCAATACCAGCAGCACCGATCCGGTATTTAACAATATTGTGGTACCCGATGTTACCGTAACAAACACCAATAACGATGTGGCAGGCATACTGGTTAACCCAACCAGCGGACTACAAACCACCGAGGCTGGCGGTCAAGCCACCTTTACCATAAGGTTAAATAGTCAGCCACTGAATAATGTTACCATTAGCTTAAGTTCAAGCAATACCGCTGAGGGTACAGTAAGCCCGGCATCGGTAACGTTTACCCCAGCTAACTGGAGTACCCCTCAAACCATAACCATTACTGGTGTTGACGACGATATTGATGATGGAAACATAAGTTATACTATTATTACGGCTCCTGCTGTTAGTACCGATCCAAAGTATAATAACCTTAACCCCGCCGATGTTAGTGTAGTTAATATAAATAACGATACTGCAGGTATTGCAGTTACTCCCACAAGTGGTTTACAAACCACCGAGGCTGGAGGAACCGCTACCTTTACGGTTAGGCTTACCAGTCGACCAACCAGCAATGTAACCATTAACCTAACATCAACCAAACCAGCAGAGGGTACCGTTTCGCCAACCTCATTAACATTTACTACAGCTAACTGGAACACCGTTCAAACAGTTACCCTAACCGGTCAGAACGATTGGGTTGACGATGGCGACCAAGCCTATAGTGTGAATGGAACAGCTTCAAGTACCGATTCAAAGTATAATGGCAGGACTTTTAGCGTATCGGCTACCAACCTCGATGATGATGATGCTGGCATTACCGTTAACCCAACTTCGGGTTTGGTAACTACTGAGGCTGGAGGTACTGCTACCTTTACCATAGTGCTGACCAGTCAACCCTCAGCCAATGTAACTATTGGACTTTCATCAAGCAATACTGCCGAGGGTACAGTTAGCCCCGCATCATTAACCTTTACCTCAGGGAACTGGAATATTCCTCAGGTTGTTACAGTTACTGGAGTTGACGATGCTGTGGCCGATGGCCCTCAGGCATATACCATAATTACTGCAGCTGCAACCAGCACCGATCCTTTATATAATGGTATTAATCCTACCGATGTTTCGGTAACCAATATGGATAACGATGTGGCCGGCGTTTCGGTTTCACCCACATCGCTCACTACAAACGAAAGTGGTAGTCCTGTCACCTTTACCATTGTTTTGAATACCAAGCCTACTGCTAACGTTACCATTAATATCTCATCGAACGATTTAACCGAGGGTACGGTTTCCCCTGCAAGCGTTATTTTTACCACTACCGACTGGAATACACCAAAAACCATCACCGTAACTCCTGTCAACGACGATGAGGACGATGGCAACATTACGTACCTTATTGTAACATCCAACGCTTCGAGCTCCGATCCGGTTTACAATAATCTAAATGTACCCGATGTTACGGTAACCAACGTTAACGATGATGTTGCGGGTATTACCGTAAATCCAACCTCAGGGTTAACTACCACCGAAGCTGGCGGAACAGCCACTTTTACCATCAGGCTCAATTCACGACCCACAGCCAATGTTACCATTGGAGTAAGTTCAAGCAACACGGCCGAGGGTACTGTAAATCCTGCATCGGTAACTTTCACCCCAAGCAACTGGAATACAAACCAAACCATAACCATAACAGGTGTTGATGACGACGTTGATGACGATGATGTGGCATACACCATTGTTACTGCAGCAGCTACCAGTACCGATACTAAGTACAACGGTATTAACCCATCCGATGTATCGGTAACCAACCTCGATAACGATGTTGCAGGATTTACCATTACACCTACCAGTGGCTTAACCACCACCGAGGCTGGCGGCACAGCCCAGTTTACCATTCGGTTGAATACCCGTCCAACCGCAAATGTTACAATCACTTTAAACTCAAGTAATCCGGCAGAAGGCACAGTTTCTCCAACATCCTTGACCTTTACGCCTGCTAACTGGAATACCCCTCAAACAGTAACCATTACCGGCGTTGACGACGATGTTGACGACGATAATGTTGCATATACCATAATTACTAATCCCGCTTCGAGTACCGATAGCAAATACAGCGGGCTAAATCCTGTTGATGTATCGGTAACCAATACCGATAACGATACAGCAGGGTTTACTGTTTCACCCACATCAGGCTTAACCACTACTGAGGCTGGCGGTACTGCACAGTTTACCATTAAGCTCAATACACGACCAACAGCTAATGTAACTATACCAATATCATCGAGCAATACATCAGAGGGTACGGTTAGCGTATCGAGTGTTACATTTACTCCGGCTAACTGGAATGTACCCCAAACCATTGTAATTACAGGTGTTGACGATGATATTGACGATGATAATGTTGCTTACACCATAGTTACCGGTGCAGCCAGCAGTACCGATACCAAGTACAACGGTTTGAACCCTGCTGACGTGTCGGTAACCAATACCGATAACGATACTGCTGGAATTACGGTTAACCCCACTTCGGGTCTTACAACAACCGAGGCTGGTGGTACTGCAACCTTCACCATCAGGCTTAACAGCCGACCTACCGCCAATGTAACCATTGGCCTAAGCTCAAGCAATACTGCTGAAGGTATAGTTTCGCCTACATCGGTAACTATAACCCCCGCTAACTGGAATAATCCCGTAACAGTTACCGTTACCGGTGTCGACGATTTTGTTGATGATGGTAATATTGTTTACACCATTGTTACCGCTGCTGCTACCAGCACCGATACTAAGTACAATGGTATTAACCCTGCCGATGTTTCGGTTACAAATATTAACGACGACGTTGCAGGTGTAACCGTTAATCCTACAAGCGGTTTAACAACTACCGAAGCTGGAGCACAGGCTACTTTTTCCATTAGGCTGAATAGCCGTCCAACTGCGAATGTTTCCATTGCACTTAACTCATCCAATACCAACGAGGGCACTATTTCGCCCACCAGCGTAACATTCACTCCAAGCAACTGGAACACACCTCAAACCATAACTATCACAGGGGTTGATGACGATGTGGATGACGACGATATTGCCTACACCATTGAAACGCAACCCTGTGTAAGTGCCGATATTAAGTACGATAACCTTAACCCTGTTGATGTCTCGGTTACCAACCGCGACAACGATGTGGCAGGCTATATTGTATCGCCTACATCGGTATCGTACTCTGAAAGTGGAAGTCCGGCTACAGTAAACTTTAGGCTTGCCACAAAACCAACGGCTAACGTTACATTTACAATTACCTCCGAAAATACCAATAAGGGTACTGTTTCTCCCGCCAGTCTTACCTTTACCCCTGCAAATTGGAATGTTGACCAAGTGTTAACCATTACCCCTGTTAATAATTCAATTGATGATGGCGACGTAACATTCTCAGTTACAACTGCAGGTGCAACCAGTACCGATAGTAAGTACAATAATCTGAACCCGCCCGATATACAGGTAACCTGTATCGACGATGATGTGGCAGGGATAACGGTATCGGCTATTAGCGGTAACACCCGTGAGGACGGTACAACAGCAACCTTTACAATAGTTCTTAATACTGAACCAACTGCCGATGTTACCATCAACGTTGAATCATCAAATACTGCTGAGGGTACAGTGTCTCCAGCAAGTGTAACATTTACAAGTGCCAATTGGAATACTCCTCAAACCATTACCGTTACCGGTGTTGACGATGCAGTTGCCGATGGCAATCAAACCTATACCATTATTATTCATTCTGCAGTAAGTGCCGATCCTAACTATAATGGTATCGATCCTGACGATATCACCCTTCAGAATATTGATAATGATCAGGCAGGCGTTAACGTGTTCCCTGTAAGCGGCCTTATTACCACCGAAGCTGGTGGAACAGCAACGTTCCAGATTCTGCTTAACTCTGCTCCTGCTCCTGCTCCTGCAGCCGATGTAACAATTAACTTTGTTTCAAGCAATACTAACGAAGGAACAGTATCGCCTGCATCGCATGTTTTCAATGTAGGTAACTGGAACACTCCTCTTACAGTAACGCTAACAGGTGTTGATGATGATGTAAACGACGGCGATCAATCCTATCAAATTAATATTTCAACATCAAGCGAAGAAGATGCTAACTATAATAACCTAACAATTCCCCCAGTAACTGCTTCAAACCTTGACGATGTTACTCCCCGTCCGGTGGACGACAACGCTACAACCAATGAGGTTACATCAATAAATATCGATGTTCTTACTAACGATAAAGGTCTCGATAAAGGAGTAAGTTCGGTTACTATAGCCACGCAGCCCGATTCCGATAAGGGTAGCGTTTCAGTGAACCCCGATAATACAATTAAATTTACTCCTGTTAAAACATACAATGGGTTAGTTACTTTTAGCTACCGTGTTACATTAAATAACGATAACTGGGCCGAGGCAAATGTAACCGTTAATGTTACCAAGGTTAACGATATACCTGTTGCCGTTGACGATTCGCGTGGAGCTTCATTGAATACTCCTCGAGTAGTTGATGTGCTCATTAACGATACAGGATTAGAAGATGGTGGCATTGTGGTTACCATTGAGGAGCAACCCGATCCTGGCAAAGGCAATGCTGTTGCTAATGTGGATAATACCGTAACATTTACACCCGCTTCTGGTTATACCGGTTTGGCAACTTTCAAGTATAAAGTGTGTGATGTTGACAACGATTGTAGTATTGCTACCGTTACTATTAATGTTCGACCCGTTAACCATGTTCCTGTTGCCAACGACGATGCTGCTTCTACTGCTGTTAATACTTCTAAGGCAATTAATGTTTTAGCTAACGATAGCGGCCTCGACGATGGATTTGGCGGCATTACCATCTACACTCAACCGGCAAACGGAAATGTTGTGGTTAATGCAAACCGCACGGTTACCTATACACCTAATAATGGCTTTATTGGTACCGATCAGTTTGTCTATATGCTTCAAGATGTTGATGGCGATTACGATTTGGCTACTGTTACTGTTAATGTAACCGCCAAACCCAATGCCGTTCCGTTAGCAAATCCCGATAAGCGCGCCACCTCTAAGAATACTGCCGTTAAAGTTGATGTGCTTACCAACGATACAGGCCTTGACGATGGTGTTGCTTCGTTAACCGTTATAGCTGATCCTTCCAATGGCTCATGGCAAGTTAGTGCTACCAAAGATTCTATTAAGTACACACCAAATAATGGTTATGTTGGAACCGATGAGTTCCAGTATCAGGTTTGCGATGTTGATGGCGAATGCTCCGTGGCTTCCGTAACCATTACCGTTAAGGATGGAATCAACCATGTTCCTGTTGCTAACAAAGATTCTGTCTCAACCATTATCAATAAGCCTGTTAACATTAATGTTTTGGCTAACGATAGCGGCTTGGACGATGGTTTCGGCACTATCACCATTCACCAAGTACCCGAATTTGGTTCGGTTCAGGTTAACGCAAACCGCACTATCACCTATACACCTACATACATGTTTGTTGGTGTTGAAACCTTCTACTACATGATAACCGATGCCGATGGCGATTTGGCAATTGGCCAGGTTAAGGTTAATGTAATTGACCGCCCCGATTATATTCCTGTTGCCAACGACGATCGCCGTGGTTGCAGCTTCAACTCCCCTGTTGTGGTTGATGTGCTGTTTAACGATACCGGTCTTGACGATACACCTTTAACCGTAACCATATCCCAAGCACCAACACAAGGCATTGCAATTGTAAATGCCGATAACACCGTAACCTTTACCCCTGCAAATGGTTTTATTGGACAAATGACCTTCCGCTATACCGTAACCGATTCCGATGGCGATAGCGATGATGCTTTGGTTACCATCACTGTTAAGAGCGGAACCAATATAGTTCCCGTTGCCGTTGACGATGCTGCCACTACAAAGGTGAACACGCCAGTATTTATAAATGTTCTGGCTAACGACCGCGGCCTCGACGATGGTTTTGGAAATCTCTACATATACCGTCAGCCCGAATTTGGAACGGTGGTTGTTAATGCCAATCGTACAGTTACTTATACCCCAACTTACATGTTTGTTGGTACTGAAACCTTCCAATATGTGGTTGAGGATGTGGATGGCGATTACTCACTTGCTACAGTAACCGTTACTGTGCTCGATAAGCAAAATGCAATACCCGTTGCTAACGACGACTTCCGTGGTTGCAGCTTCAACCAAAGCGTAGTAGTTGACGTACTATTTAACGATACCGGCCTTGATGATATACCCATTACGGTTACTATTAGCCAGCCACCAGCCGTAGGCAATGTGGTGGTTAATGCCGATAATACAGTAACCTATACTCCTGCTACAGGATTTGTTGGACAGTCAACTTTCCGATACATGGTTACCGATATTAACGGCGAAAGCGATGATGCCTTAGTTACCATTACCGTTAAGGCAGGCGTTAATAACCTACCCGTTGCACAAAACGATGTTGCCAATACAATTATTAATACACCTGTTGACATAAACGTTCTTGCTAACGATACCGGTCTCGACGATGGCTTTGGTAATCTTACCATCCGCACACAACCAATGTTTGGTACTGTAGCTATTAATGCTAACCGAACCATCACCTATTACCCCAGTTACATGTTCTTGGGTACCGATACTTTCGAGTATTTAGTAGAAGATGTTGATGGCGATTACTCTGTGGCAACCGTAACAGTTAATGTTACCGAAAAGCCAGATGCTCAGCCCGTTGCCAACGATGACCGCCGAGGCTGCAGCTTCAACACTCCTGTTGTGGTTGATGTTCTGTTTAACGACACCGGACTCGACGATACCCCGTTAACAGTTTCAATATCCCAAGCACCTGCTCAGGGAACGGCCATAGTAAATGCCAATAATACTGTTACCTTTACACCGGCTGCCGGTTTTGTTGGCCAAATGACCTTCCGTTACACCGTGACCGATGCCGATGGCGATAGCGATGATGCCTTAGTAACCATAACCGTAAAATCGGGAACAAATGTTGTTCCAGTTGCCGTTAACGATGCGGCTACCACCACTATTAATAAACCGGTTACCATTAGCGTTTTAGCCAACGACAGTGGCTTGGACGATGGTTTTGGTTCGCTGTATATCTATAGTCAACCTCAATTTGGCAATGTAGTTGTAAACGCTAACCGAACGGTTACCTACACACCAAGTTACATGTTTGTAGGTACCGAAACCTTTAGGTATGTTGTTGAGGATGTGGATGGCGATTATGCTATGGCAACCGTTACAGTAATAGTTGTTGAACGCCCCGATTCACAGCCCGTTGCCAACGACGACCGCCGCGGTTGTAGTTTCAATAAAACTGTTGTGGTTGATGTCCTCTTCAACGATACCGGTCTCGATGACACTCCCTTAGCTGTAGCCATTTCCGAAGCACCCGTAAAGGGAACGGCAACTGTTAACCCCGATAATACCGTAACCTTTACCCCGGAAATAGGTTTCATTGGAACAATGACCTTCCGCTATACCGTTACCGATGCCGATGGCGATAGCGACGATGCCCTGGTAACTATAAGGGTCAAGGAAGGTGAAAACATTGTTCCCCTGGCTGTAAACGATGATGTAACAACAGCTATGAATACCTCAATCGACATTAATGTTTTGGCCAACGACTCAGGCCTTGACGATGGATTTGGCGATTTGAGAATTCATGTTCAACCACAGTTTGGTACAGTGGTAGTAAACTCCAACCGGACCATTACCTACACCCCATCGTACATGTTCATTGGAACCGATACCTTCCAGTACCTCATTGAGGATGTTGATGGCGATTACTCTGTAGCTACGGTTACCGTTAACGTTGTGGAAAGGATTAATCACATACCCGTTGCCAACAACGATTACCGAGGTACATCTTATAATACCCCTCGTAATGTAGATGTCCTATTCAACGATACAGGCATTGAAGATGTTCCTTTAACCATTACCATTATTAGCAGTCCCAGTAATGGTATTGCCACGGTAAACTCCGATAATACCATTTACTATGAACCAAATAATGGTTACCTGGGAACCGATAAACTAACATATAGGGTAACTGATGCCGATGGTGAATCTGATGAAGCTGATGTTTACATCAATGTTAAACCTTTCAACATGATTCCCGAAGCCCACGACGACTATGTTACTACTCTGGTTAATACCCCTGTTGATGTTGATGTTTTAGCTAACGACACCTTACTGTACGAAGGTATTAAGAGCGTACAGGTTCATACCCAGCCAAAATGGGGAACTGTGGTTGTCAATGCCGATAATACAATCACCTATACTCCCGGCTACTTCTTCATTGGTAACGATGAGTTCGAATACTTTGTCGAAGATGTTGACGGCGATTATTCCCTTGCTAAAGTTTATATAACAGTTCTCGATAGGCAAAATACCATACCTGTTGCAAATGATGACCGTCGAGCTACATCTAAGAATACACCTGTTACCATTGATGTTCTAATTAACGACGATGGATTGGATGATGGTTGGATATCGGTTCATATCGATCAGCAACCTGATCCTTTAAAAGGTTCAATCGTCCTTAATGCCGATAACACGGTAACCTTTACACCAGCAACCGATTACCTTGGTTATGCTGAGTTTAAGTACTACATCACCGATAGGGAAAGCGATACAAGTAATGTGGCTACTGTAACTGTTAACGTAAAAGAGGTTAACTATGTCCCTGTTGCCGTTAACGATACTGCTACCACTACAATGAATATACCAGTTCTGGTTGATGTAATAAAGAACGATACGGGACTTGACGATGGTGTTTCATACATTAAGATTATGTCAAAACCCCGTCATGGCTTTGCCTATGTATTCGATAGCCGAAATGTTCGTTACATTCCTTCGAGCTGGTTTGTAGGAAAGGATTCGCTCTCGTACATGGTAGTTGATGAGGACGGCGATTATGGCATTGCTAAGATTTATATTGAGGTTGGCGAACGACCCGACCACAAACCAAATGCTATGCCCGACGGAAGGGGTACGGTTAAGAATACTGCCGTTAACGTTGATGTCCTTTTCAACGATACAGGCCTTGAGGATGGTGGCATTAAACTTCTACTAACCCAAATGCCAACACACGGCAGTGTTGTTCTTGACCCTGATAATACCGTAACCTATACGCCAGCAACCGACTACTTGGGTGAGGATTACTTCCGTTACCAGGTGTGCGATTTCGATAACGATTGTTCTACCACTACGGTTACCATTCGGGTTAAGAATACAAACCTTATCCCCTTAGCTTTGAACGATACCGTAACAACTTACAAGAATCGTTGGGTGGAATTTGATCCAACCTTCAACGACCTAAATAAGAGCGATGGTGGTATAATTGCAGTGGTTTATCGCAAACCTGTAAATGGAAATACACAGCCTGTGCCCGCCAGCAATACCAAGATCCGGTACACACCCAATACCGATTTCTTCGGAATCGATTCGCTCTGGTATTACATTCAGGATGTGGATGGCGATTATACCCTTGCAAAGGTGGTTATCAATGTTCTAAATCGCGAAAACTATACCCCCGATGCTATTGACGATGAAGCAGAAACATACGCTAACACAACAATTCTTATCGATGTTCTCCAGAACGACCTTTACCTAAACGATGGAGTTAAATCGGTTGAACTTGTTACCTCGGCTACTAATGCTAATGTTATTGTAACCGGTGACTACAAGTTGCAGTACACTCCGATGACAGGCTATAAGGGTACCGAAAGCTTTACTTACAAGGTTTGCGATATTGATGATGAATGCGATATTGCAACTGTAACTGTAACTGTTTCTGTCGATCCCAATAGAAAAGTAGAAATACCCGAGGCCTTTTCACCCAATGGCGATAATATAAACGATACGTTCGAGGTACAAAACATTGAGTTCTTCCAAAAGGTAACCCTACATGTTTACAACCGTTGGGGTAACCTGGTTTATAAGAGTGAAAATTATAAGAACGACTGGGATGGTACCTCCAATGTTTCAATGGCCATTGGCTCAAAGCTACCCGACGGAACATACTACTACCTTTTGGAAATTAAGGATACCGGCAAATTGTATAAGGGAAGCGTGTTTATTAAGCGTTCATACTAATAGTAATGTTTATGAAAAAGATATTTTTAGTAATCTTTGGAGTTGCTGCCATGGGGGCAGCAACTCTCAAAGCTCAGCAGGAGCCAATTTTTACCCATTACCTTCATAATCCAGTTTCAATAAACCCAGCTATTGCAGGCACTGTCCGTAACCTCAATATGAGTATGCTATCGCGTTTACAGTGGGTGGGTTTGGAAGGGGCTCCAACTACATTCAGCTATTCAGCCCACATGCCCTGGCCCGATAAAAAAATAGGTGTTGGTCTGAACCTTATGAGCGATAACACTTGGCCGCTAAGCAATACCCATTTTTCAGGTTCATATGCTTATCGCCTCAGGGTAACTGACGATATTACTCTTTCGCTAGGTATAAAAGGGGGGTTCACCTATTACCACGCTTCGGTTACCAATCTCGATGTGGTAAACCCCGATGACCCCGCATTCACCCAAAACGAAAAACGTTTCTACCCCAATATCGGTGTAGGTGCTTATATTTACTCATACCAGTTCTACGCTGGGCTATCGCTACCCCGCATGCTACAAACATCCTTCAACCGTAAATTCGATAAAACGCTTAAAAGCCCCTTATATATCATCGGAGGGTATAATTATGAACTTAATTCCGATTGGGTACTTATGCCCTCAATGCTGGCCGGTGCAATGATTGGTGTCCCAATGACATGCGATATTACAGCTCAGGCACTATATAAGGGACAATTCTATTTTGGAGCCCATTACCGCATTGGCGATGCATTTGGTATCTTCTTCGATATGAAATTGAAACACGATATCTCCGTTGGCTATGCATTCGACTTCTCGTTGAATAAACTGTCAAGAATCAATACAGGTACCCATGAACTAATGATTTCATACTCATTTGCCCCAAAGTGGAAGTTTTAAAGTTTTCTAAATAAGGCCTATTTAGATTGATTTTTTTGGCAAGTTAAATTTATGTCTATAAATTTGCGTTGAGTTCAAAGAAACCAATACGGAAACGTTAAACTAAATTTTACAGAGATGGCATACAAAATTTCTGACGATTGCACCGCTTGCGGTACCTGTATCGATGAGTGCCCTGTTGAAGCTATTTCAGCTGGTGATATCTACAAGATTGACCCTGAAATTTGCACCGACTGTGGCT
>LUYY01000089.1 GCA_001603415.1 Bacteroidales bacterium Bact_07
CCAATTTCATCAAGGAACAGAGTGCCACCGTCGGCCTGCTCAAACTTACCTTTCCGTTGCTTAATGGCCGAAGTGAATGCCCCTTTCTCATGGCCGAAAAGCTCGCTTTCAATCAATTCCGAAGGAATGGCTGCACAGTTTACCTCCACAAAAGGCATGGCTGCCCGGTTGCTCTTTTCGTGTAACCAGCGGGCCACTAACTCCTTCCCTGTTCCATTAGGACCGGTAATAAGTACACGGGCCTCAGTAGGAGCCACACGGTCAATCATCTCCTTAACCTTAACTATGGCTGGCGATTCTCCAACAATATCGTATGCCTTTGAAACCTTACGCTTTAGCGTTTTAGTTTCCTGTATCAGAATGGTTTTATCGGTAGCATTGCGAATGGTAATTAGCAAACGGTTAAGATCGAGAGGCTTTTCAATGAAATCGAACGCACCTTTTTTGATAGCATCTACCGCTGTATCGATATTACCATGCCCCGATATCATAACTACCGGCACATCGGGCTGACGCTCCTGAAGCTTTTCAAGTACCTCAATGCCATCCATCTGGGGCATTTTGATATCGCAAAGCACAAGTTCATAGCTGCCATTATCAAACATCTCAAGGCCAGCATGGCCATCCTCGGCAACATCAACATTATGCCCTTCAACCTCCAGGATATCTTTTAGCGTATTGCGAATAGCCTTTTCGTCGTCAATTACCAATATTTTCGACATAACCAGTATTTTGGTGTAAAGATAAAAAAAATAGTTAGATGTAATCTGTTAAAGGTTCCAGCCCCAAAAACCAAAGCACTGTTCGTTTAAAACCTACAATTTTCTATACTCAGAACGGGTTAAGGAGAATTCTTTATCGTTTATCCTTTACCCTTTACTCTTTATCCTTATTACTTAGTTCCTCCCAAAACCCTTCCTTTAAGGCGTAATCGGACTGAAACATCTTTTTGATGCCTAACTTTTGAACCAGTAAGTTAACAAATATCGATGCGGGAATAATCAAATCGACTCTTATGGGGTCAAGCCCCGGTAGTGCAAGCCTTTGGGCATGCGTTGATGTAATAAAAAAGTGATGTAACTTCAGGTATTCATCAACCGGTATTTCGGCCGAAGCCTTTGAAGTGTCATGTATAATCCCTTTACGGGCTAGTATTTTTCTGAAGGAATCGAACGCACCTGAACTACCAGCCATAACTTTTGGATTTAGGTTTGCTGCCGCCAGTAGCAATGGCTCAACTGTTTGAAGCATGAAATTTTCAATGGTGGCTAACTCTCGTGTAGTAATGGGATCGGAAATTGGAAAACTCTCGGCAATACGGGTTACGCCAAGGTTGAAGCTATGAAGCCAGAATATTTGCTCCGAGTTGGCTATAATAGCCTCGTTGCTACCTCCCCCAATATCAACAACAACTGCTGGCCTTTCGCCCAAGTCAACCGCTGCATTTACCCCCTTCCAAATCAGTTCTGCCTCACGGTCACCGCTGATCACCTCAACATCAATATTAAACCTTTGCTTTATCTCACTTACAAATATCTGTCCATTTGAAGCATCGCGCACTGCCGATGTTGCAAAGGCATAATACTGGGTTGCCCCTAAGTCTTTAGCTGTGTTTAGGTGAGCATTAATGGCATTATATGCCCTATGCATGGCTTCGGGTGTAAGCCTTTTATCAGTAAAACCTCCCTCACCAAGTTTAACGGGCAGTTTGCTCTCGTGAAGAATTGCTCCCGAGGTTTGGGCTACCAATAAGTTAAAGGTATTAGTGCCCATATCGATAATTGCTATAATCATGGCCTAAAATTCCACTCCCGGTAAAACTGTTCCAGGAAAATTTCCATAAACCTATGGCGCTCCTCGGCCAAAGCCTTAGCCGATGCAGTGTTCATTCTGTCCTTCAAAAGCAAAAGTTTCTCATAGAAATGGTTAATGGTGTGGCCTTGGGCTGTCTTATACTCCTCAAAGGTTTCATGCAATTGGGGCTCCAAATGGGGAAGATACAAAGGGCGATGCTTTGAGCCACCATAGGCAAAAGCTCGCGCAATGCCAATTGCACCTATAGCATCAAGCCTATCGGCATCCTGAACCACCATGGCTTCAATACTACGTGGCGAGGTATCGACGCCAGCACCCTTATACGACACCTGCTCCACAATTCCTATAATGTCGGCAATCTGTTTACTTTTATACCCAACGGTCTTGAGCATTAATGTGGCATTCGGATATCCTTCCCCACCCTTTAATTTCCAATCGTCGGTATCGTGAACAAGTGCTGCCGGCTCAACAAGCCGAACATCGGCCCCTTCGTGCCTGGCCAAATATAAGGCTAACTGTGTTACTCTATGCACATGCCACCAGTCGTGGCCAGTGGTATCGTGCTTACAGAATTCCCTTACCAGTCTGTAAAGTTCGGTAATATCTACCTGATTCATTAAATACTATTTGGCACGAAGATAAGAAGATTGCAGCACAATGTTAGGCTGCCAATTCTATAAATCCCCGCTTACATATTTTCAATCATGTATCGATTTAGTCGTAACAAAGCGCACCGGTGTTATCTATTTCGAAATCGGTGCAACGACAACGTGGGCAGCGTGGGGGCGCATTAAACCTATACTGACCGCCACACCTACATTTGCCCACAAATTCCTCAATGGCAGCCTCATAGCTGTCCTCCGACAGTGGCTCACCCGGAAATAGTTCCTTGATTAAATTATCGTAGTGTGCAGTTGCAAGGCTATACGGTTGATTAAGCCCCTTAAGGTATCGCAGGTGCAACTCGCCCAATTTTTCAAAAGGTACCATTTTGTGTTTACCACATTTATTACAACGGAGCATGTGAAAAGCAAATCCGCCGCCATCCATTATTTTAAAACGTTTGCCGCATTTTTTGCAAATTCCATGATACTGGATTCCCATATTTTTTAGTTTTTGTTATGATGACAAATATGAAATGGTGAAACGACAAATTCTGTCCGTAATAAAATTGGCGTGAAAATGTTTTACAAATAGTTACTCCCACCCTTCGAGCCCATCGAAAAGGGTTGGGCCAACTTGAACATTTTTACGTTTGCGACTACTCGACCTGTGGTTCAGGAAAAAGAAACGTTGTGCATCAAATGTCGATATCGTTTTCCTTACCCTGTTTACAGTATCCTGACTCACCTCGGCATTGGCAATGCCTTTTATTTGAACAATTTCAAAGCATCGTTTTGTTGCATTTTTAGCTATTTGAACCGTGGCTGCTTCATTGTTGTTGACATGCAGGAAAAACGATCGCTTAGCCATTAGTTCAGGAATGTAGGTTGCAGCGCAATGCCTCATCTTCTTGCCTTCGGCAGCAAGCGCCTGAGGCGAATCAATAAGGGTAATACCCTTGGGTAAAGGAATGCTATCGGAGTAAAGCTTTCGCTGCTGCTTTCCTATCAACGAGGATATGGATTTTAGGTTAGCCGCATAGTCGTGATAGCTAATAATTAGTTCCCGGCAAGAATCAAAGGTATTGTCGAATCGAATTGGGCAAATATCTCCGGGATTTAGGGGGCTTTCCTTACTTAGCAATTCTAACATCGAATTAACTTTTTGTGGGCTAATGCAACAGTTCACCTTGACCCTGCAGTAGTATGCCAGGTTAATATAACGGAAATACATATAGTTATGGGCATACAGTATGGTTAGCCTCTCAATAGAATTTAACACCGTGTGGATATTTTCGGCAACCATCAGTAAAAGAAGGGCAACGTTTATCTTATCCCACGAATCGAAGAAGGACTGCGATAACAGATTTTTGTAAAACAAACGTGGTGATACCTTTACCGATAAATCATCAAGTATTAACCCCGATAGTGCAATAGGATTGGTAACCTTGCGTTCAATAGCGGGTTTCAGCAAAGCACCATGCATGAATAGCTTTGGGTATGGGAAAGCCTTAACAATCCAGTCGATTCCAAGGGGAAAGCATAGAGTATGTGTATCATCGTTAGTTTTGATAAAATCAAAACTTTGAGGCATTGCAAGCACTGCACCGGTAGCATTACTCAACTCAACGGTATATTTCAGAGGTGTAGAATTTTCATAGGTTGACCAAAAAATAAACCTGGTTACGTGTTGTTCCTTAACCCTTCCGTAACCCAATGTTGTTTTCCCTTGCATATACTAATGTTTTGATAAATGTTAACCCTGCCCTTTCAAACTAAAATTAAAAATCAAACCAAGCGAAACCAAGACTTACTCCATCAAATTTTAAACATGTTGATAAAATAACTATATTGCTATTGATCAGGATATTATAAATATAAATGATTGGGTTTCCGAAAGAGAAAAGTACTCAGCGATTAAAAACACCACATTAGATTGTTTCATCTCTTTAAAAAGAATATGGATAATGAAAATGGATGAAAATAATACTGATTGTTTTTAATGATTTACGCTTTTTTTTATTTTTGCATATCACATTGTGCAAATTTATAATAATATGCACAGTACATTGTGAAATTAATTATCTTTACTCAAAAAAACCACAAAAAGCATGGAGCAACTAAACATCATATACCACGAACTGATAGATAAAGTAAACACCAGGTTTACAAGGTATTTACTCAATCAAATTAACTGGAATGCACGACTTTTAGCCATTACAGGGCCAAGAGGTGTTGGTAAAACTACGCTAATGCTACAAAAAATTAAGATTGATAATAAGATAGATGATAGTCTTTACGTTTCGCTGGATAATATTTATTTTTCAAACCACACGTTGTTCGATTTGGCAGGTTACTTTTATAGGTATGGTGGCCGCCATTTAATTATTGATGAGGTACATAAGTATAAAAGCTGGTCACAAGAAGTTAAAAATATTTATGATAGTTTTCCTGATTTACAGATTGTGTTTAGCGGTAGTTCAATTCTCGATATTTATAAAGGTTTCGGAGATTTAAGTAGGCGTGTTGTCCCCTACCATCTCCATGGATTGTCATTTCGCGAATATTTGA
>LUYY01000347.1 GCA_001603415.1 Bacteroidales bacterium Bact_07
TTTTAAATCATCCCTGAATATAATGGGAAGCCCTTTAACTTTTGATATATATTCCCCTGTCTGCCTTGTCCGTTTTAACGAACTGCTGTATATAACATCAATTGGTTGCTCCTTTAGCCTCTCAGCCACCAATTGAGCCTGTTTATGGCCCTTTTCCGTGATTTCAGAATCAGTCCAGCCGTGAAACTCCCTTATTACGTTTCCAACCGCCTCGGCATGACGAACAATTATCAGCTTTGTTTTCATGAATTCATCCTTTCTATTATTAATATCAGGGTGCATATGTATGTAATGTCAATCTCCGGTCTCCGCGATTCTATACCAAAGCTCCGGTTAATTCCGCGACCCTTTCAAAATGGTGCTTTTTCATATATCTTTCAATTCCATCTATGGTCTCCACCCAAACTCCCGGGTTGACAAAACCGGCAGTTCCTATCATAACAGCTGATGCTCCCGCCAACAGAAATTCAACAGCATCATCACCATTTGAAATACCACCCATTCCTATAACCGGAATCCTGACTCCTTTTGATACCTGGTATACCATTCTGACAGCCACAGGTTTTACCGCCGGCCCGGAAAGCCCTCCCATAATGTTGGCAAGCACAGGTTTCCGTACTTCTATATCGATTGCCATACCCAAAACAGTGTTAATAAGTGATATGCAATCCGCGCCCGCGGCTTCCGCTGCCTTTGCTATTTCGACAATATCGGTGACATTCGGGGTAAGCTTAACAATTAAAGGTTTTTTACACAACCTCCGCACTTCGCCCGTCACCTCAAGCACACCTTTGGGGTTGCTTCCGAACAACAGGCAGCCTTCCTTAACATTTGGACAGGAAACATTTAATTCTATGGCATCAATATCCGCATCGGACAAAATCTCTGCCATCTTGCAGTAGTCCTCAATGGAATTACCGGCTACATTGGCTATAACAACCAAATCATATTTTCTGAGAAAAGGAATCTCATCCCTTATGAATGCATGCACTCCCGGGTTTTGAAGCCCAACACTGTTTAGGATTCCACCGGGTGTTTCCGCTATTCTGGGCGGATCATTACCTCTTCTCGGCTCCAAAGTAAGACCCTTAACTGATATACCGCCAAGCCTGTTTAAATCGAAATAATCAGCATATTCCCTTCCGAACCCGAATGTTCCGGAAGCCGCGATAACTGGGTTTTTAAAATTTAAACCGGCAATATTTACTGTTAAATCCAAACAAAAGCCCTCCTTAAGCTCTTTGTAAAACATCGGCCTTTCGACAGGGAAACTGGCATCTGCCGCTTTGCTTATGACTTCTCACACTCATCAAAGCATCAGCCGTTCGGCAGGGAAGACAGGCCCATCCTTGCAAACATGGGCATAATTAAAGTCATCCCCGTCTTTCACCTTGCAGGCACATACAAGGCATGCCCCTATTCCGCAGCCCATTCGTTGTTCCATGGAAACCTCACAGAAAATACCTTGCTCCATACAGCTCAAAGCGACAGCCCTCATCATAGGTAAAGGGCCGCAGGTGTATACGCGATCAGGTCTTTCAGCTTCAAGCCACTTAAGAAACGGTTCAGTTATAAGGCCGTCAATGCCATAGCTTCCGTCATCCGTTGAGATAACCAGCTCATCACATGCCTTTTGGAAAGCTTCTTTTAGTACTACAGCTTTCTTTGTACGGAATCCAAGGAATGCGCTCTTTTTCGCGTTCCCGCTCTTTTCCAGCAGATACAGAAGCGGAAAGATACCTATACCGCCGCCGACGACGGCAATATGCTCATTTTTCCCTGGAAGAGTAAATCCATTCCCCAAAGGGCCCATAACATCTATAACATCATCACAATATAAGCCGCAAAGAAGGTTTGTACCTTTTCCCCTGTTCATAAATACCATATCAAAGGTGTTTTCTTCCGAATCAACCCTGCAGATACTGACAGGACGCCTTAAATACGCATCCAGACCGGTACCGCATCTGACATTTACAAATTGTCCGGGCGATGCTTTCATGGCTATTCTTTCGGACTTTATTCGCAAGAGGTGAATATTCTTCGCAAGTATTTCAGATTTTAGAATACGCTCATTAAAATTCATCTGGTTCCTCCATCATATGGATGAATTCGTGTTGTTATTTTCTGTCTGCATTATAACATACCGTTGTCTTCGACAGCAAGCAGTCCGCATTTGGTATTCAATAATCTCAGAAAGCCGGTTACTGTTCAGACGGACACTATGGAGATATAGCTGTGCAATGGTAGGAAACATTAGCGTAATGAAGCTTAGAGATGTA
>LUYY01000090.1 GCA_001603415.1 Bacteroidales bacterium Bact_07
AGGCGAAAAAGTTAACTCAAACCAATCGCCCATGCTTTCGTTTAAGGTTCCCATCCAAAGTTCAGGTAAAGTCTGGTTTACAATAGGGTATTTTAGGTTCTTTGTGTAAATTATAGTTTGATTATTGGGTGAAAAGATTGATACCTGTTGGCCTGCATAGCTCTCAATGGTGCAAGACGAAAGCAAAGGTCGGAATATTCCTGTGTCGGTGAGCATGGTAACATTTACACCCATTCGCGCATAGTTACAAAGTAGCCCTATATTGCCCAACGTGTGATCTTCGCGCTTGCCTGTTGCGCCAACTATCACTATGTTTTTTATTCGTTGGTTTAAACACCATTTAACCGCTTTGGTAAGGTCGTTCGTATTTTGGTCGGGATCGTAGTAGAGTATGCTTTTGTACTTGTGCTTTAGGTGTTCTTTAACGGAATCGAGGTCGCCCACCAACGCATTTGGGGTTATGGCAAGGTTTTCCAGTGCCTCGATTGCACCATCGCAGCAAACCAATAGAGGTGCATTAAGTAGTTCGTTGAGCGGTCTTGGGTGTGAGGGGAATTCCCCATTGGCTAAAATTATTGCTTTCATGTATGTTTTTTGTATGGGTTAAAGTTAATGTTAACGGTTAAAATGGTCGAATTAGTAAAGCGTTTTTTCCTTTTTCCAGTGGTAATAACCTACAAACGACATGGTGGTGTAAAACGTAAAGAGAACCGAAGTGGGGTATAGCCCTTTGTAAATGTAAAGTGCAAGCGAAACTGCGTTAACCAGCACCCATAGCCACCAGTGCTCAATGTATTTCCGGGCAAGCATCCATGTTGCTGTGATGCTGAGCGCGGTTGTGAACGCATCGCCAGTGGGTACGGGCGAATCGGTGTAGTTTACCAGAATGTATCGTATAATCAGGAAAAAAGCAACACTTGCCGCCAGTAAGGGCAAGTAGTTACTTTTAGGTGTGTTGGTTATGGGTAATGAATTTTTTGCTTTTACCTTGCCTCCAAACATCCAATGGTACCAGCCATAAACGCTGATAAATAGGTAGTAAAACTGCAAACCCATATCGGCATAAAACTTCGATACATAAAAAATGTAAATATAGAACGCTGATGTTATTATTCCCAGGGGCCACAGCCAAACCCTTTGCTTAATCTCCAGGTATAGGTAAATTAAACCGGTTATGGCGCCTATTAACTCGATGTAGTTGTTTAATAGCCAGTTCATGTTAAGGATAAAGGTTAAAGGATAAAGGTTAAAGGGAAGGGTAAAACGTAAAGATAGGGAATTAGGTTTTAGAATTCAGAATTTTGAAAACATTTAGATCCTGAATACCAGAACCATATCCCTATCATTTTCATATGCATTTCCAGTAATCGCATTAACAAATTAAAATTCAATACCAACCCTAACCATAAAATGACTTTCGGCTTGTGGGTAGTAGCCAATACTTACATACTCTGGATCGCCACTCTGAAATAGCGTGCGGTAAACCCATGCATTTGCTGAGTACTTAAGGTTGAAAAGGTTGTTCAATGTTCCCTGTATAAAAATTGATTTGTTTGATTTGGTTTTATAACTATACTCAGCAACCACGTTATTTACCCAGTATGGATCAAGACTACGGTCTTTGTTCTCGGTATTATCAATATATTGCCTACTTACATATTTGCTAATCCACGATAGTTGTAGGTTGGGCGTTGGTTCAACGGTCAGCCGTGCGCTTGCAACAACCGATGGCGAGAACGATATGGCTGTATTGCCCAAGTATTCAGCCACAGGCGATTGAAGGTCGTTCCAGTCGGTTGGGTTGTCGGTCAGGTTGGCGTAGTTAGTGTAGTTTTTAATGATATTTTTACTCAGCGTGGTGCTGCCCTCAAATTTAAACCAGGTAGTTGGTTTTGCCGATAGCGATAGTTCAATACCGGTTCGATAGCTATTGGGAACGTTTGCCATTCGGGCGTAGCCCACGTCGGTTAGCTCGCCGGTAAGTACAAGTTGGTCTTTGTATAGCATGTAGTAGTAGTTAAGGTCGATAGAGATGTTTTGAAGTCGCATACGGTATCCCAGTTCCCAATCGTTTAGCCTTTCAGGCTTGGGGGTATAATCGGTTGTTCCCTTTTGTGCGTCTTTCAAATCGCTGCGTGCCGGTTCGCGGTGGGCTACAGCGTACGATGCATAGATTTCATGCCCTGAGCTAATTCGGAATGTAGTACCAGCCTTGGGATTAATAAAATTCCAGCCATGGCTCTGATTAATTGGTAAAACATCGGAATCGATGCCCTTAAGCGTATAGTCGATGCCTCTGTACTGAATATCAACAAAAACCGATACGGGGTCAATTACCTGCCAGTTTGCTTTAGCAAAAACATTCCAATCGGTTTTTAGCCCATTATTCCTGTACCACTCGTATTTGTTAGGCAGGCCAACATTAATTTTGCTCCATAAAACCTTGCCGAAATGGTCGCCATCGTATCGGTTCCATCCACCTCCAAGGGTGATATCATAATTCCTAACCCTGTAGATAACCGATGCAATGCCTCCATAAAAGATATTATCCATCCATTTCTGCTGAATAAAGTCGGTGCGCTTGATAATGGTGTCGCGAATTGAAAAGTTTGGTAAGCCGTACTTTGAGAGTTTACGATTGGGCTTATACTCTTCGTAGTAACCTCTTCCATCGGTGATGTGAAGGGTGATGTTAGCGGTAAGGTTATTGGTGAATGAGTGTGTGCCCACAAGGTGGTAGTGGGTTTGCCAGTAGTTATCCTTTTGATCGTCGTAGTATCGGGTTATTCCCTGATCATCCACATATTCACCGGCTGGGTTGTAACGGCGGTTGGTTTTCATCATGTAGTCGGGAGTGCCCTCCCAGGTAATGCCGGTATGTTCCTCGCCATGGATGATGTTTGCTCTCAGCTGGCTGCGTTCCCCATGCCATGCTGCCGTAACAAACATGGAGCGATGATCCGAGTTGGCTCTTTCGATATAACCATCGGAATGGAGCTGTGAGAATCGGCCTTCGACGCTAAATCCGTTTTTCATAAGCCCTGTTCCAACTCTTGCCGATGTTTTCCATGTGTTGTAGGATCCCCCAAGCAAATCGATTGCTGCAAAGGGTTCGGGATTGGTGGTATTGGTTTGGAAGTTCACGGTTGCACCAAAGGCTGCAGCCCCATTGGTTGATGTTCCAACTCCGCGTTGCACCTGAACATTATCGATTGATGCGGCAAAATCGGGCAGATCGACCCAGTAAACCCCCTGCGACTCGGCATCGTTGAGCGGAACACCATTGATGGTTACATTAATGCGGGTTGGGTCGGTTCCGCGAATGCGGAAAGCGGTGTTACCAAGGCCAATGCCGCTTTCCGATGAAACCACTACCGATAGCAGCATTTCCAGCAGGTAAGGGGTATCGCCGCCAGTGTTGGCTTGCTTTAGTTGTTCGCGGGAAAGCGTGGTTTGAGCAATAGGCATGCGATTCGTTGCACGAGTTGACGATACCACAACAGCATCTAAGTATTGTGACGATTGCCTTAGCTGCACGTTAAGCTCAACATCCTTGTCAACTTTTACATCAATCTTAACGGTTTCAAATCCTAAATAAGAAGCAACAAGCGTGTAATTACCCTGTCGTACCTGTGATAGGCGGTAATTCCCGTTAACACCGCTATAGGTTCCTAAAAAGGTGTTCTCAAGAGTAATTGAGGCACCAACTAAAGGATTTCCTTCGGAATCGGTGATTCGCCCGTAAATTGAAAATCCGAGATTTTCAGACGGATTTGCTCGCATGGTTATGAATGCAAGCAAAAATGCGCATAGCGCGAGAGCACTTTTTTTCATGGTTTTTATCCCTTTAAATAGTTAAACATAAAGCAGGTTCGGCATATTGGCCGAAAATCCTGAATAACTATAAAGGGGGAAATTGTGAGATGTTGACAAACTCTTTTTCCCTTCGCCGGTATTACCCGGATCAGGTTCAAAGGGTATAATCTCAGCCCTAAGGGCACCCCCAAAAGTCACGTGCAAAGGTAGTAAAAAAATCACTACTGTCCGACTAAAAATCTTTAACCTCTGCGAGGAATTTAAAGTATTTTTATTTCCATTCTATTACAATGCCTTAGCAGCTCCGCCTTAATAGGATTACTTTTGGCCTTAGGCGATGAAGTATTGTAAAAAAACAACCCCAAAATTTTCAATTCCTCTTAGAGGAGAGAATAGGTAATGATTTTTATAATTCTTAAAGATTTTTGTTGGACGGCTGTATGAAAAAATATGAGAGGTTGATGAGGGGTAAGGTTTAGTGAGCCGTTAAACGTTAAACGAAAAGCTATTGAATATCTGCATAATGATTAAAAAGTACCCGTTCAACGCTTCATGGTTTTGCTTTCAATCATCTTTGTCTCCTTTTATCACGATATAAAGGCTTTGGTAAAGTGAGTTAGGATCAATGGGTTTAGTAATAAAGTGGTTGCAGCCAAGGGCCTTACTTATTGCTCGTTCGTTGCTAAATGCGTGTGCTGTTTGAACAATAATGGGAACATTGGGATTAGATGCTCGAATTTTTTTGATAGCATCGTAGCCATTCATGATGGGCATTTTAATATCCATCAGAATAGCAGCAATTTCGGGATGTTGCTTTTGAAGTTCAACGGCTGTTAACCCATTATCAGCTTCCAGTATGTTGACATCCAGTTTCTTTAGAACTGTTTTAAGGAAATACCTGCAGTTTGAGTCATCTTCGGCTATCAGTATTGTTTTGCCGCTAAGCAGATTATGCAAATCGGGTAGTTGATATCCCATCGATTTTTTTATGGCATTGTCGATAGATACATCCATCGGAATAGAAAAGTAGAAGGTGGAACCCTTTCCTGGTTCAGAATCAACCCATATTTTCCCGCCCATCATTTCAACGAGCGATTTGCAGATTGCCAAACCCAAGCCCGTGCCGCCATACTGTTTGGTAATATCGGTATATGCTTGACGGAATCGATGGAAAATGATTTCTTGCTTATCCTTGGGAATGCCTATGCCCGTGTCAGATACAAAGAATAGTAGTTCCCTGTTTTCATCATTTACCCGATAGCCGAATTCCACATTACCCTTTTCTGTAAACTTAAGGGCGTTTCCAACAAGGTTAGTGAGAATCTGGCGTAATCGCATTCGGTCGGCATTAATAATGGCTTCGGAATCGGCCAGCGATGTGGTGTAGTTGAATGCTATGCCTCGCGTTGGTAAATCGGGGTTGGAATTATAGAAGAATGAGTAAACCTCGGCAAGCAACTCGTTGATATTTATTGGTTCCGGGTTGATGGTCAGTTGGCCTACATCTATCTTTGAGATGTCGATGATGTCGTTTATGAGCGTTAGCAGGTGGTCGGCACTATTGCTGATTATTCCCAAAAACTTCTCCCGTTCCTGTGGTGTGGTGTCGGGGAAATTCCTGAGAAACTTAGCAAAGCCAATAACGCCATTCAGCGGGGTTCGAATTTCGTGGCTCATATTGGCCAAAAAGGCCGATTTAAGTCTATCGCTTTCCTCCGCTTTTTCAAGGGCTTCAACAAGAGCCTTCTCGTAATGAATGCGCTCGCTGATATCGGTGGCAATTCCAAGTACTCCCAAAACCTCACCTGTGGGAGATTTTAGCTTTTGCTTAAAGATTTGAAGAATATGCTTTTTCCCATCGGTAAATGTAACCTCCTCTTTGGTTTCAATGGGGGTGTCGGTTTGCAGGGCAAGGTTGTCGCTGTGGCGGCATTGCTCAATCTCTTCGTTAGTCATGGAAAATTCAGGGGTGCCATAGCCTATGTTTTGGCTAAACCATGGATTTATAAGCGGGTAGGAGCCATCTGTATTGACAACCCAAATCCCAATGGGGGCATTATCCACTAACGATTTTAGTAAATTGCGCTGTTGCTGCAACTCCTGTTCCTGTTTTTTCTTCTGGGTGATATCTTTTATCGCGCTAATTAACCTGAAGGGTCTCCCTTGGCTATCGAACTCGGGGTAAACGGTATTCTCAATCCAGTAGGTTTTTCCATCCTTCGATTTTACCCTGAACGCCAAGCTTACTTTTTCACCTTTTGTAAGAATTGTATTGAATGCCTTTTTGAATTCAGCAAGGTCATCGGGGTGAACAATGGCTGCCCATTTCTCAAACGAATCAATATCCTCAGGACTGTATCCTATTTCTTCCATTAATTTGGTGCTTAACCACTCACGTTTAAAGCTGCCATCGGGTTGGATGGTGAGTATTGATGCCGAATCGGATGTAAGTGATGATAGAATCTGGAAGTGCTCTTTCTGGGTGGTTAACTCCTCTTGCGTGCGGTATAGCTCCGAAATATCTTCAACTATTCCTAAAGCTCCCACAACTTTCCCCGTTTTGGGGTTGGGTATGGGAACTGTTTTTATCATTATATTTAATTTGATGTTGCTTGTTGTTGTAAAGTAAGTTCCTTCGTAATATCCATTTTTACCTTCGAGTGCATCAAGTATAGCAGGTAAAACTGATTTGTCGTTTAGTTTATGCATATCAAGCCCCACAAGCAACTCGCGTTTCGACTGTAGAATCTCAACAAAACGGTCGTTACATTCGGTAATAATGGCATCGGTATTATACTGAAAAATACCTATGGGCGATTTTTCAAAAATCAACCTATACTTTAACTCTCCATCGTATTCAAAATTGCCTTCAAACTTCCTGTCACTCTTTTTATTTTGAGTCATATTAGGGGAATGGATTTTTCTGAAATATAAGGTAAAATAAGGTGTTTTGCAAATATTTTTTAGTAAACGGCATTGGCTATTTGGGCAATATTATCGGCCTTACCCATGGTATAAAAATGAATGGCTTTAACTCCTGAATTTTTCAACCCTTTGGATTGCTCAATTGCCCATTCTACGCCTAACTGCGCGACCTGGGCATTAGTTTTACATTTTTCAACCTCAAGCACTAAAGCTTGTGGGATGTGAACATCGAATACACGGGGCAGAATGCTGAGATGTTCCCTGATGCTGATGGGCTTTAGCCCAGGAATGATAGGAACTGTTATTCCGGCCTTCCGGCATTTATCAACAAAATCGAAGTAGTACTTGTTGTCGAAAAACATTTGGGTAACAATGTAGCTTGCGCCGGCATCAACCTTTTTCTTTAGGTAGTGAATATCCGATTCGCAGTTTGGCGATTCGGGATGCTTTTCCGGGTAACCCGCTACACCTATGCAAAAATTGGTTGGCTTGGGCTTTTCCATCAGTTTCTCAAGGTAGATACCTCGGTTCAGGTTCGCTATCTGTTTCACAAGGTCTATGGCATATTTGTGGCCTCCGGTTTTGGGTTCAAACCTACCGGTAATCTTATCGGCATCGCCACGAATAGCAAGTACATTGTGTATTCCTAAAAAATCTAAGTCGATGAGGGCATCTTCGGTTTCGTGGGCATCAAAACCTCCACAGATGATGTGGGGCACCACATCAATTTTATACTTTTGCTGGATAGCAGCAGCAAGGCCAATGGTGCCGGGACGGCGCTTAACTTTTACAGGAACCTGACTGCCATTTTCGTTGGGCATGTAAACCACCTCCTCGCGGTGGTAGGTTATGTTGATATATGCCGGATTGTAGGGCATCAACTTATCAATAGTAGCAAAAATGGTTTCAATATTATGTCCCTTGAGCGGTGGCAGTAGCTCAAAGGAAAAAAGCGTTGATTTGGTGTTGTTTAGTATGTCAATTACTTTCATTTGGGTAGTATTTTACTTGTTAACCAAAAAAGTTGGGAATAATCGTCCTGCTTCAACCTTGTCAACATTTATGCGTTGGGCGTAGTCGGTTAGCTGGTCGTTATCAATTTTCCCAACATTGAAATATCTGCTTGCGCTACTGGCAAAGTAAAAGCCTGCTACTGAGGCAAGGGGGCTCATGGCCATATTCTCGGTGAGGTTGATATTAATGGTTTTGGGAATGTTAAGCAGCTGGAATATCCACATTTTCCCTCTATGGTCGGGGCAAGCGGGATATCCGGGGGCAGGCCTGATGCCCATGTACCTTTCTTGAAGTATTTGCTCAACACTCAGCGATTCGTTTGGGGAATAGCCCCAGATATCCTTTCGGATTTTTAGGTGTAGCCATTCTGCAAAGGCTTCCGCTAACCTGTCGGCTAGTATTTGAAGCATTAGGGCTGAAAAATCGTTCCCTTGGGCTCTATACTCCTCAATATGGGTTGATGTGGTAGAGCCAGCAGTAACCGCAAAGCATCCTATCCAGTCGGGAATGCCCGAATTTTCTGGTGCAATAAAGTCGGCAAGGCATAGGTTTGGCTCTCCTTCAGGCTTTTGCTCTTGGTTCCGCAGGAAGGGCAATTGCATTTGGGTTGAGGTTCGGCTTTCATCGCCGTATATGATGATATCATCGCCTTTTGATGCTGCCGGGAAAATGCCGTAAACGCCTTCGGGTTTAACCATTTGTAGCCGGTAAATATCTTTGAGCATTTGCTGGGCTTCGGCTTTAAGTTTTTCGGCTTCATGGCCATGAACGGGGTCGGTAAGTATTTCGGGGTATCGTCCTTTCAGCCCCCATGCCTTGAAAAAAAATGTCCAATCAATGTAGGGAATAAATTCATTTACATCGATATTGTTTAAAACATGAATACCCGTTTGGTTCGGTTTAAAGGGTTTGTAGTCGTTCCAGTTCAGCAAAAGCCTGTTTTTGCGGGCTTGAACAATGGGAATATAGACGTTCTTTTCGCCTGTATAACTTTCACAAAGCGATTTGTAGCGCTGCTTGTAGTATTTGATTGTTTCGGAACCCTTTTCAGGGCTAAGCAGATTGGCTACAATACCACTTGCCAGCGAAGCATCGCGCACATGAACAACTGCCCCTGCGTATTCAGGAGCTATCTTTAGCGCAGTATGCAGTTCCGATGTTGTTGCGCCACCAATGAGAACGGGTATGTTAATACCATTACGTTTCAGTTCCTTTACTACATGAACCATTTCGTCGAGCGATGGTGTGATAAGGCCGCTAAGGCCTATGATATCGGCTTTTCGTGCTTTTACCTCCTCAACAATCCGTTCGGCGGGAACCATAACTCCCAAGTCGATGATATTGTATCCGTTGCAGGCAAGAACAACTCCTACAATGTTTTTCCCAATATCGTGAACGTCGCCTTTTACGGTTGCCAGTACTATTTTCTTTTGTTCTGTCCTCTGTGAATCCATTGCTTGCGCTTCGAGGTAGGGTTCTAAAACCTTTACAGCCTGTTTCATTACGCGCGCACTTTTAACAACCTGAGGCAGAAACATTCGGCCAGTACCAAAAAGATTTCCCACCTCGCGCATTCCATCCATCAATGGCCCCTCAATTACACTAATAGGCGATTTCAGCTTGTCGTAGGCTTCCTCCACATCAACCTGAATACACTCATCGGTTCCCTTGATAAGCGAGTGCTTAAGCCTTTGCTCAACGGGTAGTAAGCGCCAGTCGTCGGTTTTGTGATGCTGCTGGTCGGTTTCTTCAAGTTTACTGGCGTAGGCCAAAAGCCTTTCGGTTGCATCGCGTCGGCGGTTTAGCACTAAGTCCTCAGTGAGTTTAAGCAGATTTGGTTCAATGTCGGTATAAACCATCAGCAACGATGGGTTAACAATGCCCATATCCATTCCGGCCTGAATGGCATGGTAAAGGAATACTGAGTGTATGGCCTCGCGAACAAGATTGTTACCCCTGAACGAGAAGGATAGATTGCTTACTCCACCGCTAACCTTGGCATAAGGTAGGTTTTGCTTAATCCACCTTACGGTTTCAATAAAACTCAAAGCCTGTGCTGAATGCTCACCCATACCGGTTCCAATGGCAAGTATATTGGGGTCAATGATGATATCCTCGGGCGAAAAGCCAACCGTTTCGGTTAAAATTCGGTAGCTACGTTCAGCAACGCGGCAGCGGTGCTCAGTAGTAACAGCCTGTCCGCTTTCATCGAAAAGCATCACAACCACTGCGGCGCCGTATCGTTTGATAATTTTTGCCCTTCGGGCAAATTCTTCTTCTCCCTCTTTCAGGCTAATTGAGTTCACAAGACTTTTGCCCTGAGTGCATTTTAAACCAGCTTCAATTACATCGAATCGCGATGAATCAATCATTACCGGAATACGGGCAATGTCGGGTTCTGATGCGATCAGGTTAAGGAATTCGGTCATAGCTCTTGGTGCATCGATTAGCGCATCATCCATGCAGATATCAATGGCTTGAGCACCACCCTCAACCTGTTCACGGGCAACCGAAAGGGCTTCGGCAAACTTGCCTTCAGCTATTAATCGGGCAAACTTTTTTGACCCTGCAACATTGGTTCGCTCGCCAATGTTAATGAAATTGCTTTCGGGTCTTATCTCAAGTAATTCCAATCCGCTAAGTCGAGTATGGCGTGGAATTTCTGGGATAATCCTAGGTTTATAGCGTTGGGCTAAGTTGGCAACAAACTCAATATGCTTGGGGGTGGTTCCGCAACATCCTCCTACAATATTTACCAGCCCATTGGCTAGCATTTGCTCAACAATTTCAGCCATTTCCTGCGCCGATTGGTCGTATTGCCCCAATTGGTTAGGTAATCCGGCATTGGGGTTTGCGCTCACAAAAAATGGGCTTATTGCTGAGAGTTCCTCAACGTAAGGGAACATCTGCTCTGCACCAAAGGCGCAGTTTAGGCCAATGCTTAGCAGTGGGTAATGCGAAACAGAGCAAACAAATGCCTCGAGGGTTTGCCCTGTGAGTAGTCTGCCGCCGGCATCAGCTATGGTTGCCGATACCATTACAGGAATATCGATACCCCTGCGTTCAAGTATCTCTGAAATGGCAAACAGCGCAGCTTTGGCGTTAAGGGTATCGAATATGGTTTCAATTAGCAGGATATCAACTTCACCATCAATTAGCGCTTCAACTTGCTCGCTGTAAGCGTTAACCAGTTGGTCGAAGGTTACTGCACGGTAGCCAGGACGCTCCACATCTGGCGATATGCTGGCTGTGCGGTTTGTTGGCCCTATGGACCCGGCAACAAATCGTGGCTTTGCAGGGTTAACATCGGTAAACTCATTGGCAATAGTGCGGGCAAGCTTTGCGCCTGCCAGGTTTATGTCATAAACCATGTGCTCCAACCCGTAGTCCGACTGCGATATTCGTGTTGCATTAAAGGTGTTTGTCTCAATGATGTCGGCACCAGCTTCAAGGTAGGTTCGGTGTATCTCTGCTATAACCTCGGGTCGGGTAAGGTTGAGCAAATCGTTATCGCCTTTAAGGTTTACAGTATGATTTTTAAGCATTTCACCCCTAAAATCCTCTTCTTTTAGGCCATACCTTTGTATCATGGTGCCCATGGCACCATCCAGCACCAGTATTCTGCTTCTAAGCAACTCTTTAATTATCAGTGATTTTTCCATGGGGCAGGCTTTCAGAATACATCAATAATAGGGTGATACTCACCGGTGCAAGTTACCTTACCCGATGATGCTTTGTCAATAGGATTAAATTTTAAATTGCCCGTAAAGGCAATAAAAAGGTTGAGTTTGGTAAGTAGTTCCTTAACCCTGATAAGGTCCGATAGTTTAACCCACGCCATTTCCCATCGGTAATCGGCGGCTAAATGCTGTTCTGTAACCTTGCGTTCTCCAAAAACACTAACATCTACTAGGTTGTGGTATCGGATGTATAGTTCTAACTCAACATCGGTGGTGTAGGCTGGTGGCGTAAAGTATTTCTGCTTTTTGTACTCGTAGCGGTAGTTGTGAAAACGAGCAGTTATATCGCTAAGCACTGCCGAACCGGTTGGGTAACCGCCTGCTCCTTTTCCAAACATAAACTGGCGATCGTAGTATTCGCCTTCAACTATCACGCCATTAAACTCATTTTCAACATTGTAGATGTAGTCGGAAGATTCGATAAGCGTTGGGATTACGAATAGTGTAAAATAATTGGCATTTAGTTTTTGAAGCTGGGCTACCAACTTGATTTTTTTGCCCTTTTCGCGGGCAAACTGAATATCGTGGTTCGATAGGTTGGTTATCCCATAGCAGAAAGCATTGTTTGGGTGAACGTATGTCCCAAACCCGTGCACGGCAAGGATTATCAATTTATAAAGGGCATCAAAACCTAATACATCGAAATCGGGATTACTCTCGGCAAAGCCTAATTCCTGCGCCTTTTTCAGTGCCGATTGGTAATCGTCGCCCTTGCTGAATATGCTCGATAGAATGTAGTTGGTTGAACCGTTTAGTATTCCACGAATCGATTTGAGCAGGTCGTTATCGTAGTATTCCTCAAGGTTACGAATTACCGGTATGCTACCGCAAGCCGATGCGTCGTAAAGCAGTGCTGCGCCGGTTTCGTGTTGTAAGGCAATGAGTTCGGGCAGGTGATGTGCTAACATGGTTTTATTGCCCGAAACCACGCTTTTGCCATTCAGTAAGGCCGATTTTACTATGCTGTATGCCTCATCGGCATTATCGATTAGTTCAACCACAAGGTTAATCTCGGTATCGTTAATGATGTCCAGGGCATTGTAGGTAATTAATTCGTGTGGAACCTCCCTGTTTTTGTGGCGTTGCTTAACGCAGATGCGCTTTATGTATGCTTTGCTTTTTGGAATTTCGGAAATTACGTGGTAAAGCGCATTGCCCACATTGCCAAGGCCGAAAAGACCAATGACCTGTTGGTTTACTCCGTTTAACTTTGAGTTTTTACGTGTATTTGTGATTGTTAAAGTTTCCATTTCTGTTGATTTTTTAAAGGTTGATGAATTCGCTGATAATTGATGTTAGCTGTTGGTACTCAATCAGAAATCCATCGTGGCAGAACTGGGAATGAATTTCGCGGTAAACTGCGCTTGGGATGTGGTTTGCAATGAATTGTTGCTCCTCAACCGGGAAAAGTATATCGCTATCGATACCCACAATCAGTGTTCGCGCTTTTATTGAGTTTAACGCCGCTTCATTGCTTGCTCTACCTCTGCCCATGTTATGGCTATCGAGCATCAGGCTCAGAGTGAAATACGAGTAGGCATCAAATCGCTTAACGAGTTTATCGCCCTGGTAGTTCTGGTAGGTGCAGGCTTTAAAGTTCGATAGCTGATTAGGGTTGGTATCCTGTTGGGTTAGGTTGTAGCTGCTGCGTCCACGGTAGCTAAGCAGCGCAATGCTACGCGCTGCCTTAAGTCCAGCCTTACCACCGTTGGAATCATTTCCGTCAAAGGTTTGGTCGGCAAGAATTGCCAGGCGCTGCGATTGGCTAAAGGCTTTTACCCACGGTGAAGCCTCGGCTGATGTTGCAATCAGAACAAGGTTTTCCGTTGTTCCCGGGTACTCGCATTCCCATTCCATGGCTTGAAATCCGCCAATGGAACCCCCAATCAGTATCCAAATCTTTGCTATACCAAGATGTTCTTTTAGGCTTTGATGAGCAGCAACCACATCACGAAAGGTAACCAATGGGAAATCCCTAAGATAGGGTTTCCCGGTTTTGGGATTAATGCTTGTTGGCCCTGTTGAACCGTAGCATGAACCAATGATGTTGGCGCATACAACAGGGTATTTGTCGGGGTCAAACAGTCGTCCCTGGCCAACCATTTCGGGCCACCAGTCGGCAGGATTGCTATTTGCAGTAAATGCATGACATATCCAGATAACCCTATTGGGGTTACTGTGAATATCGCCAAGAATATGGTAACGGATGTTTACATCTTTTAGTTCTTCACCGCACTCAAGCTTGATATCACCAATCAACAGATTACCTTCAGTAACTTTCATGCCATTTGTTGTTTAAGTCAATTTCTGCCACAATGTATTAAAATCCTTTGAGTTAGCTGAACACATTTTGAAAAGCCTGCTCAAAATCGGCAATTATGTCATCGATATGCTCAATGCCAACCGAAACCCTTAATAGATTTGGAAGCACGCCTGCCGCCAGTTGTTCCTGTTCGCTTAACTGCTGGTGTGTGGTGGCAGCGGGTTGGATAATCAATGTTTTAGCATCGCCAACATTGGCAAGGTGACTAACCAGTTTAAGGCTATCGACAAACTTTTGGGTTTGCTCCTGGTTGCCCTTGAGCGTGAACGAAAGCACCCCGCCAAAACCACTTTTAAGGTATTGTTTTGCCATTTGATAGTTTGGATTTTCGGGTAGCCCGGGGTAGTTTACCGTTTCAACTTTTGGATGACCATTCAGCCATTGGGCAAGGGCAAGTGCATTGCTACAGTGCTTTTCCATGCGTAGCGATAGGGTTTCGATTCCTTGTAAAATAAGGAATGCATTGAAAGGGCTAATGGCTGGGCCAAAATCGCGCAATCCTTCCACCCGAGCCCTTACAGCAAAGGCAATGTTTCCATGTGGGCTTCTGTCGCCAAACTCCTCCCAGAAAACCAGTCCATGGTAACCCTCCGATGGCTCAGTGAACTGGGGGAATTTTCCATTGCCCCAGTTAAAATTGCCAGCATCAATAATGGCTCCACCCATGCTGGTTCCATGTCCACCGGCCCATTTGGTTATGGATTCCACAATAATATTAGCCCCCCATTCAATGGGACGGCAAAGGTATCCTGCTCCGGCAAAGGTGTTGTCTACAATCAAGGGTATTTGGTAGTGATTGGCGAGTTTGGCTAATGCCTTAAAATCGGGGATAATGAAGCTTGGGTTTCCGATGGTTTCAACATATATAGCTTTGGTCTTATCATCGATTAAAGCCTCAAAATCCTCAGGCAATGTGCTTTGAGCTAATCGAGCCTCAATGCCTAAGCGTTTAAGGGTAACCTTAAACTGGTTATGGCTTCCGCCATACAGGTAAGGCGAGCTGATAAAGTTATCGCCAGCTTCCATGATGTTGGTCAATGCAATGAACTGTGCCGAATGCCCTGACGATACTACTAAAGCGGCTTTACCACCTTCGAGTGCGGTTAGGCGCTGTTCAAGTACATCGGTGGTGGGGTTACTCAGGCGTGTGTAGATATGGCCGAATTCTTTGAGCGCAAATAGATTCGCCCCATGTTCGGAATTCTTGAACAGGTACGATGTGGTTTGGTATATGGGCACTGCCCGCGAGTATGTATTGGTATCGACCCACTGCCCTGCATGCACCTGCAGGGTGTCGAAATGATATCTGGTGTTCATACTGATTTACAAGATTTAAGGGTAAAACATATGATTGTTAGTTGCCTAAAAGGCAAACTTTTAGTCTGCCGCAAATGGCAAGCAGACTAAATCCATTAGGATTTAAGAATTGACTATTGCGCGCAGGGGCGCATTCGCATGGCAAGGGAATGGAAAAGGCTAAACAGTAAATTATTGAGCGCAAAAATTGTGGTTGCGCAAGAACTAAACCGATAGCTTTGTTTGTTTAGCATAAAACTTAAGTTTAGAGTTATAATCACCCTTTCGGGTCAGGTTTTAGCACCTTGCCCTTGGGGGGCAGGTTGCTAGAGCTTCACTGAGCCTGTTCTCTCCGCTCTTCTCTATAATTCTAACCTTTCTTTAGTGAAAAAGAATGGTAGTATTTACTTGCAAATATATCAAATATTATGTAAAGAAAAAGTTTAAATGTGAAAAATACTTCAAATGGAAATATTGTTGAAATATTTTTGTTGTGGCTTGCAATTACCCACTTTTTAAAGGCTTAAATCGGGTTTAAGGTTTCAATTTTGGGGTACCGGTTGAGTCGTTAAGGGTAATCTTTTCATACTTAGGCTTAACTACCTCTTTGCCCTCGCTTGAGATAAAACCCCATAGACCATCGCGCTCCACAAGTGCCCAGCCTTTTTGAACCTGGTCAAAAGGCATAATTTGTGTGTATTGGGGTTTAATAATCTCTTTCCCCTCGGAATCAATAAAGCCTAAGTAGTTTTCGCGCTGAACCAGCGCCCAGCCTTTCAGGTATTCGTTAAATTGGTTAATCTTGGAATACTGAGGTTTAACAATCTCGCGACCCTCTCCATTGATAAAACCTAAAAATCCGTCTTTTTCAACCAATGCCCAATCCTTTTGGTACTCGCCAAAGGGGTGAACCTTTTGGTACTGGGGCTTTAGAACTTCCTTGCCATCGAGCGAAATAAAACCAATTAGCCCATCTTTCTCAACCATTGCCAGGTTCTTATAGAACTCACCAAAGGGGTAAATCTTGGTATAAACAGGTTTGATTATTTCGCGTCCTTCAACGGAAATTATGCCAAACTTACCGTTTACTTCAACCATAGCCCATCCCCTGTTAAAATCACCAAAGGGATATATTTTGGTGTACTGGGGCTTAATAATTTCCTTTCCTTCGGCCGAGATAAATCCGAAAAATCCATCCTTTTCAACCATTGCCCATCCGCGCTGAAACTCATCGAAAGGATGTATGCGTGTGTATTGTGGCTTAATTATCTCCTTGCCTGTGCTTGAAATAAAACCAAAGTACCCCCCCTTTTCCACAAGCACCCAGTCGTTAGGGTATGGCCCTTTGGGTTGCCTCTTTTTACCTCCGGTCTGTTGCCCGTAAGCAAAATTAAACGCAATTACAGCAAAAAGTGCGAGTAGATATTTTTGCATAGTCAACGTGTTATCGTTATGATAGTACTAATAAATACTTGCTGCACTATCATACAAACCTACATGATTTTTCTTAAAAATCATATAGGTAGATTAAAAAAGTGAATAACAAATAGAATGTATTAGTTAAAATGCGTGTAATATTTAATTCGATTTACAAATCTTTTAAGTTTTTGTTTGCTTTTTAACGCATCAAAATCTTGTTTAAGTGCCACCTTTCAAAAATTATGGGTTGATGTGGCTCATTTCATTCCCTTGAACATAGGCTTTATCCTGTGTTTAGTTCCTTGTTCGTATGAGTAGGCAGCCTCAATGAGTGCTGGCTCGCTCCAGGCGCGCCCAATGAACGAGATGCCAACAGGCAAACTGTCGATGTTGCCCATGGGAACCGTGATACTTGGGTAACCTGCAATGGCGGCATACGACGAGTTTCCGCCGATGTAGTTATCACCTAAAATCAAATCGGTTTTCCATGCCGGTGACCCTGTTGGAATTATGAGTAGGTCGAGTTTTTTCTCGTCCATTACCTTATCAATCCCATTCTGCCTAATTCCTTGAAGCATGGTTTCAAGTGCTTTTTTGTATTCGGGCGAATTCAAATCGCCTTTGCTCTGAGCCAGTTCAAGCAGGTGCTGGTCAAAATAGCGTAACTCAATGCTGTCGGTTTGGTTAAATTTAATAAGCTCTTCCATGCTTTTAATGGGGGCTTTTTCTCCTAAACCGCTAAAGTAGCGGTTGAGCCCATCCTTGAATTCATACAGTAAAACTTCAAACTCGGCACTATTAACCTTGGGGTCAATCGGCAGATTTATCTCAAATACCTCGGCGCCCATACGCCGTAAATCGGCAATGGCTTTTTTCATGAGGGTGTCAACCTTGTGATGGAAGCCCGATGCATTGGTTATGAAACCGATGCGTTTGCCCATCAGCCCGTCGAGCCGGAGGAACTGTGTATAATCGCTATAAAATTTGGCATTGGGATCAAGTGTTTTCGAATCATTTGGGTCGGGGCCGACCATTGAGCCCAGGCAGTAGGCTACATCGGAAACACAACGACACATGGGGCCGGGGGTGTCCTGGGTAAACGATATGGGAACAATGCCGCTTCGGCTGATAAGACCAACTGTGGGCTTTAGGCCTACAACTCCGTTATTATTCGATGGGCATACAATGGAACCATCGGTTTCGGTTCCAATGGCAAAGGCGCATAGGTTGGCCGATACTGCCACTCCCGAGCCAGAACTCGACCCACAGGGATTCCTGTCGAGCTCGTAAGGGTTTCGGGTTTGCCCACCAACCCCGCTCCATCCGCTCGATGAACGACTTGCCCTGAAGTTTGCCCACTCGCTGAGGTTCGACTTGCCTATAATAATTGCTCCTGCTTCACGCAGCTTTGCGGCAATCCAGCTATCGCGTCCAACATAGGAGTTCCTTAAAACCGTTGCACCCGCAGTTGTGGGCATTGAGTCGCGGGTGTCAATATTGTCCTTTAGGATTACCGGTATTCCGTGAAGCGGGCCTCGAATTTTACCATTGGCTATCTCTTTATCTAGTTCCTTGGCAATTTTAATGGCATCGGGGTTCAAGGTAATAATTGAGTTAAGGCATGGGCCGTTTTTATCGAGTAGTTCAATACGCTTTAAGTAGTCGCTTACCACCTGCTCCACGGTAAAACGTTTCTCGCGATATCCATCCTGAAGCTGCTTGATGGTTATTTCCTCCAGGTATGCAGTTCTGTCCAGCTCCGAAGTCTCTTTGCGTTGGCACGATATCAGCAATGCTGCAATTATTGCTATATAACCTATTCTGCGTTTCATATACTTATATCAATTTTGTCAATAAAGATAAACAAAATGTAAAAGGCAGTCAACCCTGACTGCCTTTTAATCGATATAAATCAATGAATTACTTGCTGAAAAGAGTTTTTTCACTGATTATAACAACCTTGCCGTATTTTGCGAGGTTCTTCATGTCGATATTTTTCTGGTCGCCTACAATCATGTAAACGGTTGGCTTATCTTTCATCCGTTTTTTGTAAAAGCCATCGATATCTTCCCAGGTTAAAGCACGGTATATTGGCAATTTGATGATTAGTGGGTCAACGTGGAAACCTCTATTTTTCCAAACCTCTACTGTTGATGCGATGTTGCGGAAATTGGGTCGGTTGGTTTGAGCCGATAGCTCCAGATGGTTTTTAATCATCTCGATACGTTCAGGTTTTGCAGGCATTTGCCTGATAAGGGTGTCGAGGGTTTCCATGGCTATAAGTGTTTTATCGGATTGGGTTCCAATATAGCCCAAAAAGTTAGTTGGTTTCCCTTTTTCCAATGGGTAGCGGAACGAGCCACCAGCAGAGTAAGCAAGTGAACGGTATTCGCGTATCTCCTGAAGCATCAATCCTGAGAAACCTCCACCAAAGTAATCGTTAAATGCATCGATATGGGCGGCATCGGATATTTCGAATGGCTCACCGTTGATAAACACATACATTTTGCTTTGACGTGCTTTGGGTTTGTTGACAAAAAGAATGGTGTTTTCGGCATACTGCTTTGCTGGTTTATCGAGTGGTTTAGAATCAATCTTTGGGGTCGATGCGAGTGGCAAATAATTGCTAATGGCTTCAGATACCTTATCGGTATTAGTGTTTCCGCAGTAGTTGATGGTTGCTAAATAGCCTGTGGCTTGCTTAAAGGCATCAACAAGTTCCTGAGCTTTCAACTTTTTAAGTTGACTCATGGTAAACCGATTGATGTAATCCGATTCCTGTCCGTATAGGCCATACTCTACCAAGGCATCGGCCACATTGTCGGGCTCGGAACGTTCCATTTTACGGGTTGCTTTCTCATTGGCAACAATTGTCTTAATTTTTGATTGTTCAAGCTTAGGGTCGCTCAGTAGTAATCCAACCAGTTTTATCGTGGGTTCAAGGTTGCTCTCTAAGCCGTTAATGCTAATTACGGTTTTGTTATCACTTGCCCAAATACTATACGATGAACCTAACCTGGCAAATTCAGCTTTTAACTTGTTAACATCGTACTCACCGGCACCAGCCATTGAAATACCCTGTGTGGCATAACCAAGTATTGGAAGCGTGGCTTTGCCTACCTTAAATTCAATGTTTAGTGAGAAAATGTTGTTTTTGGGGTTCTCAACGCACAGCAGCGAGTGCCCTCCTTTGAGTTCAATCTTTTTTAAATCCTTATCAAAATCGATGAAACGGAAGTTGGGCGTGCGAACAGGGATTGAGTCGAAGTGCTGTGCGTAGGTGCTACGGGCATTGGTGTTGGAAAGGAGTGGTTTGAAATCGGGCTTGGCTATTTTTTCCTTTTTGGGGAATCCCATCTTTGAGTAGAAAGCAAGGTAGTTTGGCCCAAAAATTTCGTTGGCAATAGCTACAACATCGGCTTTTGTTATCGATTTCACCTTTTCAGGGTAGGCAAGAACCTCATCTATGCTCTTTCCCTGTGTAAATGCTTCACTTAGGGTTAATGCCCTGTTCTGAATGTTCTCAAGTTGGATGCATGTATTTCGGTATATCTCAAGTTTAATGGATTCAAGCAAATCGTCGTCAAATTCACCTTTCTTGATTTTCTCAATTTCATTTAGCACCAACGTTTCGGCATCTTCAAGTTTTTGGCCAACAACTTTGGGAACCACTATTAAAAATAATGCGCCATGATCGTAGTAGGGCATCATCATAGCCTGTGCTGCAAGGAGTTTTCCATCGATGGAAAGCCTGTCGAGTAAGCCGGTTGAGTAGCTGTTGTTGAGCAAACGGGTTGTTACATCCAGCAATGGCTTGCGCGGGTCTGTAACGCTTGGAGCCCGGTAGCCCAGTAAGGCTAATTTAATTGGGGTAAGGTTTGCTTCGTGAAATTCACGGCCATTAAATGGCAGTTCGTCCCATTTGCGGGGCTCGGGCAGTTCACGCGATTGCCATTTGCCAAATTTATCTTCAATTATAGGTATTATTTCCTCTGAGTTGAAGTCGCCCGATAGGATAAGAGCCATGTTGTTGGGAACATAGTATGTCTTGAAAAACTCATACATCTTGGTGAGCGAAGGATTTTTCAAATCCTCAATGGTACCAATTATTGTTTGTTGGCCGTAAGGATGATTTTTAAAGAAATGCTTTTGGAATTCTTCTAACAATCGGGTTTGAAACTGGTCGTTGTAAAGGTTTTTCTCCTCGTACACCACCTCAAGCTCTGCCTGAAAACCTCGAAATACTGGTTCCGTGAACCGATGCGCATACATGTCAATCCAGCGTTCAATTTGGTTGGCGGGGAATTTGTTGTAGAATAGTGTGTTATCGGGGCCGGTTCCTGCGTTAATTAGGGTCGATCCCATTTCGTTCAGCAGGTTATTCATCTCGTTGGGTATGGCGTACTTGTTTGCTTCAAGCGACTCCTCGTTTATGGCCTTTTGTATCTGAGTCCTTTGTGCGGGGTCTTTGGTTTTGCCCAGCGAGTCGTATAGTTGGAATATCTTATCGATATGGGGTTTTTCTTTTTCCCAATCGATGGTTCCTAATTTAGTGGTGCCCTTAAAGAGCATATGCTCTTGGTAGTGTGCCATACCGGTGGCATTGGCGGGGTCGTTCTTGCCTCCGGTCTTAACAGCAATCAATCCAAATACTTCGGGCTGATCGTGCTGCTCGTCAAGTATTACCGTTAGTCCGTTTGGCAGGGTAAACTGCCTGATTTGGTTGGTTTGTGCAAATGCTTGAAGCGCGATGGCTATAAGTGCAAATGCAATGAGATTTTTTAAAAATTTCATAGTTTTAGATAGTTAACATTAGTGTGCGAGTTAATAGTTCTGGTTTATCGTAAAAATATAAAATAGCAGTCTATAAAACTGATTGGATTAAAAAGAACAGGCCTGTCATTATCCTATAAAGCAAAACCGGATTGGCTTATTGATTAAACCATTGATCCGGTCTTACTGAAAAACATTTTAATGTTTTTTTATCATTATCACTACATAGTATGTCAAACTACATACTTAACCCTTATCCTTTATCCTTTATCCTTATCTGACTTACTCAATCACGGTTACCCATCCATGCTTGTCTTCAATCTCACCGTATTGAATGCCAACAAGTGTTTCGTAAAGTTTGGTTGAAATTGGCCCGGGTTTTCCATCTTTGCAGAATGTGTAAACCTTGCCAGTTTCAAGGTCCTTAATTTCACCAATGGGTGAAATAATTGCTGCCGTTCCGCATGCTCCAACTTCTTCAAAAGTTTCAAGTTCCTCAACAGGAACGGGGCGGCGTTCCACTTTAAGACCCAAATCCTCGGCCAGTTGGACAATACTCTTGTTGGTTATTGAGCCCAATATGGATGTTGATTTAGGAGTAATATAGGTGTTGTTCTTGATGCCAAAGAAGTTTGCAGCACCTATCTCATCAATATACTTCTTTTCCTTTGCATCAAGATACATTGGTGAGCTGTATCCTGCTTTGCGTGCTTTTTCTACGCCTCGTAGGCTGGCAGCATAGTTACCTCCAACCTTAAAAGTGCCAGTTCCCAGTGGGGCTGCACGGTCGCTATCGCGAACAATGGCAATTTTTACCGGGTTAAAGCCTTCCTTAAAGTATGGGCCAACGGGTGTAACAAACACAACAAACATGTATTCCTTGGCAGGGCGTACACCAACCTCAGCGCCTGAACCAAAAAGGAGTGGTCTGATGTACAACGATGCGCCTGTTCCGAAAGGCGGAACAAAATCCTCATTAAGTTTAACGACTTTTACTATTGCCTCGTAAAACAATTCCTTGGGGACAGGAGCCATTAGTATTCCTTCGGCTGAATGTTGAAGTCGCTGTGCGTTTTCATCCCAACGGAAAAGGCGAATTTTACCATCTTTGCCGCGGTATGCCTTCATGCCCTCAAAGGCCTCCTGCCCGTAATGCAGGGCTGTGGCAGCCATGTGTATGTTGATATACTCCGAGTCCGAAACCTCAAGGTTGCCCCATTGGCCATCCTTGTAGTGGCATCGAACGTTATACTTGGTTTTTACGTAACCGAACGGAAGGTTCTTCCAGTCTAAATTTTGCATGATTCCAACAGTTTTATGAATTGGACAAAATGTGATATGACAAAGTTAAAGCAAATCTTGTTTAAATGCTTCATGTTTTTAGATGTTTTACAACAAAAAGGTTTAAAATGTAAGTTTGTCTTTCGAAATGATAATAATTTGAAAGATACATATAAATTGTATTAAAAAAAGCACGCAATCATTCAGCGTGCTTTAATTGGGCTAGGAGTTATAGGCATTAAATGAATCCCATGAAGTTTTTTTAGTATTTACAAAATCGTGTAAATTCAAATATAAGCGCTATACATCCTTTAACCTTTGACCTTTACTTTTGCCCTTCTCCTTCGGGCCATACCGATGCCTGTACCTGAGCAATGTGTACCTTGCGTAACAAAAACATACATAGCCTCGACTGTCCAATACCTCCTCCAATGCTTTGAGGTAATTTGCCATCTAGCAGTAGACTGTGGTAGTGCAGTTTACTTCTATACTCTAGACCTTGCATTTGCAGCTGCAGCCGTAGGGCTGCGCTATCAACCCTAATCCCCATCGACGATAGTTCAAGGGCTATGCCAAGCGGCTTATGCCATACAAGGATGTCGCCGTTCAACCCTCTGTACCCATCGGGTCGGGGAGTCGACCAATCGTCATAGTCAGGGGCTCTGCCATCCGAGGGTTTCCCATCGGAAAGGGGGTAGCCAATGCCTTCGATGCAAACTGCCCCGTACTGCTTGCAAATTGCGTTTTCGCGCTCACGTGCCGACATGTTCGGGTACATTGATTCCAACGCAGCCGAATGAACAAAATGAATTGATTTGGGTAGCTCAGGAGTAATTCCATCGATGTGTTTAGCCACCAACAGCTCCATTTCGTATATGGCTGTATAGATCTCATTTACGGTTTTGCGGAAGTATTCTACTCTTCTGTCGGTTGTAGCAATACACTTTTCCCAATCCCATTGGTCAACATAAATTGAGTGAATTGCATCGGGGATTTCATCGGGCCTCAGTGCATTCATGTCGGTATAGATACCTTGTCCGGGTTGCAGTTTTAGGCGCGATAGGGTTAACCTTTTCCATTTGGCCAACGATTGAACTATTTCAATAGGTTTGCCAATAGCACTTGCAGTAAAACTCACGGGTTTCTCTATTCCGTTCAGGTCGTCATTAATGCCCAATCCCGATTCAACAATTAGCGGGGCGGTTACCCGTCGCAGGTTTAGCTTTTTGGCCAGCAGCTTCGGAAAGGTTTCCTTGATTAGGGTGATAGCATCCTCGGTTTCAACCGAACGGCAAATGTCGCCTGTTAGTGTTTCAAAAATTTTAGTTTCCATGTGTTTGTTGTTTGAGTTAGTATTGATAGGTTGATTTGTTTTTTCTAACGAAAAAGCCCTTCGCGGTTGAACCGGGAAGGGCAGGGCATACCAAAACCAATCCCGGTGGGTGGTGGACGATTATTGTTATTGTTGTTCAAGCTTTTTAGCATGCTGCTTGTACTAAACAAAAAAGGCCTTCCTGTTTTTAGGAAGGCCTTGGGTTCGTATTAGTTTTTTTTACTAAATGCCATAGCCTTCCTGTTTCAACAGATTATTGTTGAAATTGGAATTATTATTGGCTATGGAGTATTGAATCATTTAAATTCACATTTACTTGTGCAAT
>LUYY01000091.1 GCA_001603415.1 Bacteroidales bacterium Bact_07
AAATAACTTGATTTACACTTTTTTGTTGCTGTAACTTGAACATTATTTTAAAATTCACAGCAATGAAAAAGTTAATAGCATTATCATTTTCATTACTGCTAAGCGTTGTTGCCGTATCGCAACCAAATAAAATTGCGTATCAGGCAGTAGTGCGTGACGCCCAAGGGAATGTAAGGGTAAACACAAGTGTTGATTTGAAGTTCAGCTTTACGAATGAGCAAGGAACAGTTGTTCACTACGTTGAGGAGTTTGCCGCTCAAACCAATCAGTTTGGCCTGGTAACAGTTGAACTGGGAGGTGGAAATGCAGTTCGGGGTAGTTTTTCTGCCATACCCTGGTCAAGCGGAAGCGTTTATCTAAAAGTTGAGGTTAAAGAAAATAACAACTGGGTATTGCTGGGTAGTAGGGAGTTACTTTCGGTTCCCTATGCTTTGTTTGCCAAGGATGGGAATAGGGGTGATCCAGGTGTAGGTATTGCGAATACAACCCTAAACCCCGATAGCACGCTCACGCTAACCTTTACCGACCTGACCAGCTACACTACGCCTATTCCCATTATTGGTAGGAAAGGTGAAAAAGGAGATAAGGGCGACAAAGGAGAAAAGGGTGACCAAGGTGAAGCTGGTACAGCGGGGGCGAACGGCATATCCATCCAGTGGCTCGGAAGCCTTGATGCACCCCCGGCCAATCCACAGTTGAACCAGGGCTACTATAATAATGTGCTAAAGGTGGCGTATATCTGGGATGGCGATTCCTGGGAGGTTATCTCGCAGGATGGGGTACCCGGTGCGCAAGGCCCCGTTGGGCCACAAGGACCGCAGGGACCCCAGGGACCTGCTGGAACAGGTTTGAATAACAGGGGAAACTGGGTATTGGGAACAAAGTATGGCCCCAACGATTATGTATTTGCCGAGAACACCTCTCAAACCGGCAACTCCATGTGGATTATGCAGGCATCCGACTCAATAGTTTCTACTACACCGCCCCGGGAGGATAGTTCTAATTGGGTGGAATTTGAGGCCCCTGCCGGACCCAAAGGGGATGTAGGGGATCCGGGAATTTCTATTCAGTGGTTGGGCACATACCCTGCCTATCCAAGTAGTCCTCAGCTAAACCAAGCATTTTACCACTCCGTAGAAAAAAAATCGTTTGTTTGGGATGGCGATTCATGGGAAATACTGGCACAGGATGGTGAACCGGGGCCTCCGGGCCCGCTGGTAAGCGGCACATCCGGCCAAACCCTCCGACACGATGGGACAGGTTGGGTTGCAAGCAGTACCCTATTCAATAATGGTTCCAACGTGGGCATTAACACATCGTCACCCACGCAAACATTACATGTAAGTGGTAATTTACGATTGACCGGCCACCTTTACGACTATAATAATACAAATGGGACAACGGGTCAAATACTAAGACGAGGCGCAAGTGGAGTGGAATGGCAAACTCCAGCTTGGCCAAGTGGAAGTGGTACAAATGGTAATATGGCAATATGGAATGGTACATCTACGTTGTCATCACTTCCCAATTTAACCTTTAGCAATAGCCTTGTTGTTCAGGGAAATCCTACTGCAAACCCCGATGATCCAATCTTTGAGGTTAAAAATAGCAATGGTGAAGTAATATTTGGAGTTTACCAGGAGGGCGTTCGTATTAATATAGCCGATAGTCCAATCAAAGGCGCTAAAGGCGGTTTTGCCGTTGGCGGATTAACTAACCAAACTAAAGCGGGTCCTGTTGAGTATCTAAGGATTACCCCCGATAGTGCAAGAATATATATAAAACAGGATGCAGCCTTTAAGGGTGCTAAAGGCGGCTTTGCTGTGGGGGGCTTAACTAACCAAACAAAGACAGTTGTTTCCCAGGATCTTTTCTTCATTAATCCCGATTCGGCAAGAATATACCTTCACGAAACGGTCCAAAAGGGAGCAAAGGGTGGATTTGCTGTAGGAGGGTTAACTAATCTAGGAAAAGGTTCCAACCCGCAACTCATTCAATTGACCAAGGATAATTACTTAATTGGGTATGAAGCAGGAAAGTCAATTACTACAGGGACATACAATTCATTTCTTGGATATCAATCGGGTATGAGCAATAACGTGGGGAGCTGGAATACATTTCTTGGCTACCAGGCTGGCTTGAACAATACAGGTAGCGATAATACCTTTATAGGCTACCAGGCAGGCTTAACGCATCAGGATAAGGGTGGAAACGTTTATATTGGGAGTAAAGCAGGCAAGGAAGCGCCCAACGGAGAGCAAAATATATTTATTGGAGAATCGGCAGGCTATAAAAATAATGGATCAAAGAATATTGGATTGGGTTTTGAAGCTGGATATAACACCACAACAGGAAGCAGGAACATTTTTATTGGGGTTGAAGCCGGACGAAGCAATAACACCGGAAACAATAACATTGTGTTAGGTGAGAAAGCCGGGTATAGTTTAACTTCAGGTAGCGACAACACCTTAATAGGAACTTTAGCCGGATACAATCATACCAGTCAACAGTATAATGTAATGATTGGTACAGCTGCCGGTTACAATTTGAACTCATCGGGGTGGGATGGTTCATTTAACACCTTTGTGGGCATTAATGCCGGTTATAAAATTCAATCGAGTAAGGAGAATGTTTTTCTTGGAACCAATGCAGGTTACATGCTTGAGAGTGGAAATTCCAACACCATTGTTGGGATTGATGCCGGTAGGGGTGGAAACGATGACCCCAATAACTATCATGGTTATTCTACCTATAGGAATACATTTTTAGGTTGCCAGGCCGGACGAAACCTGCTGACCGGTAACGATAACGTATTTATTGGTTATCAGGCAGGGTATTCTGAGACCAACACCACAGGTAAACTTTACATTGCAAACAGCGGTAGCAATCCGCCTTTAATTTATGGCGATTTTCCAAGCAAAAAATTAGGCATTAATACCAAAACACTTACCAGTACCCTTAATGTGGGTGGCGACCTTACGGTTACCGGTGGAATTACTGCATCGTCAGTATCGGCAAATCTAACGGGAAATGTTACAGGTGATGTAACCGGTAACGTTTCAGGAAGTGCAGGCAATATTGGAGGTGTTAAACTAGGAAAAATATACCTTACCGGCGATGGCACAGTCATTAGCACTGCAAATGGAAACATCATACTTTCGAAATCAGGTACACAGTTAAGACTAACCAATAATACAGGAGGTTATATCCATTTGTGGTGGCAAGCCCAGCAAGGTTCAACCCAGGTTGGTTATTCCATTGTTGTAAATAACCCTGTTGGGAGTTACCAAGACCTAACAAATTTCACGGCAAATGGACAGGGAATGGAAATTCATTTTGGAAAGGAGGATGGCAGTACCTATTGCTCGGTTTGGTTACAGTACTCTAATGGAAAGGTTTTTGGGCATTACATGATGTATTAGCCATTTAGTTAATACATATCGCATATCCCACCTCAATATGGTCGGCTGTATTGAGGTGGGTTTTTAGTTCTATTTGAAGCAAGGTTTTATTGGCAATCATGAACCGAATACCGAGTTTTTGGTATAATATTGGTAACCGCGGGTTCGGGTTGTAAAGGTATGCTCCCAGTTGCCCGTAAAACGATAACCGATCGAAAGGTATAAGCAAGCCTGCCTTTAATCCCACCTGAAAATCATCGTTTATTGGGCTGTAATGCTTACCTCTTAGCTCAATATGGTAACGCGACGATGGGTCGTACATGATATCGATCCCTGAAACCAAACTAAACAGTTCACTGTTGGGCATAAGGTATCCAACCGCTAGCGATATGGGATAGTACTTTGTCCCACCCGCAGGACCAGTTTCCTTGATACCTGTACCCATGTAGAGTTCAAGGTGGGGTTTCTGCTCAGTCCTTAAGGGCTGGGGTTTAATTTCATAAACTTCTTTACCATAAATTCTATAGGTAACACCTAGCGATAGGCCTATGATATTAAGACCATAGTTCGGTTTTTTAATGGATCCGTTTGAGAAATGGTTGGTTTCAATCCCGGTAGTAATACTCAGCCGATCCGAGGTTTTATATGTAGATATTAGATTGGCCGTTGCCCAGTAGTTAATTGAGGTTGATATTGCCACATTGGTAGGGTTACATGGGGAATATTTCTGGGTGATGTAGGCTAAACCTAAACCAAAATCGGCTTTAATGGCTAGGTTCTGGGATTTAACTATCTGGTAAGCAATAGAGGGCTGTATTCCCCAAGCGTTTCCCAAAACGTCATTATCGCCTAAATCGATGTAGATGAATGAAAAACCAATATCGGGCATGTTATGGAGGTGATGCCAAGCTTTACTGCCGTCAACTTTTTGGAAAAGGGCAAATCGCAGACCATTTGCCCAGCCGTTAATTAATGGTTTTAAAGTATCGCTATGCGGAACAATTTTGCCTGCAAAGCCTGTAAGTGAAAGTTGGGTTTGGCTTTTATGGTATTCGACTTCTTGAGCTTTTGTAGCCCATGCAAAGAAAATCAGACACCAAAGGGTTATGTATATTACTTTTGATTTTCGCATATCCAAAAATAAGTAACCTACCCGAAATATCGAGTAGGTTACACCAAAATGTAAACCTAAAACCTAAACCAACTAATGCTCAATGGCTATTTTTGATGAGTTTACATAACCATTTGCCGATAAACGCAGGATGTATAAACCTTTTGGAATTTCATCTGGAATATCAACGCTGATTGTATTTTCACCCGAAAAGCTTTGCTTTGTTTGGCTGTATACAAGCTGTCCGGTTAAGCTGTAAATATCAACCTTAACCTTACCATTGCCTTGTTGGAAGTAAGATATGTAGATATTATCCAAGGCAGGATTTGGCCAAACCACTAATTTCTCTTGGTTGGGAGTAACCGGGTTAACACCAACATAGATATCGTTGCGCTTAATCTTTTTGGAGGTAAACATACGGTATTCGGCGGGGTTGAGGGTTAACTGGTAGTTGGTTGATGTTAGCTGAACGGAATCGCCACTGAAATACTCGTACCACCATCCGGTATTATTAAAGGTTATTGTAGTGCTATTTGAGGTTACATCAAAATTACCTGCAACCACCACATCCATGCTTGTGCTGTTCAGCTTAAGCCATTTTATGGCACCCGAAAGGGAGTAATCGTAATTATCGGTTTTAAAAACTTCGTACTGCTGTTTAAGCCTGTTCAGATGAGCGAGGGTATTGAAAATTTCCCTGCGGTTATCGTCCTGATAGTATTCCCAGTGAATAGGTTTTCGGCCTGTACGTCCGTTGTAATCGATGCTTACGTCGTAGCCAAGTTCGCCAAACTGCCAAATCATTTTAGGGCCAGGAAAGGGTATAAACAGGCTTGCAGCGGTTTGCATTCGCTTTAAGGCGATAGGTAAATTTTTTACGTTATGTTCAGAATTGTTCGAGTTGCCGAACTGAAGGTTTTTGTACATCAAGCGCTCCTCATCGTGACTTTCCATGTACCCTACAACATGTGGCACGATCCAACCACGTTGTTTAGCTGCTACCCACGATATATCGGATGTTGATACCCAACCCATAGTGCATTCATTGTAGGCATAATTCATGTTTCCCCATATAAGCATACCCTTACCTTCGCTGCTACGATACTCTGCTAATGTTTTTTCCTCAGGGTTATCACAGAAATGCTCAAGAATAACGTATGCGTTCGGGTTAACTGTCCATATTTTATCGGCTATACGTTTTAATATTGCTATACGTGCGGCATCGTAGGCCGACCCAGCATTGGGAGTATTGGTAAACCCTTTGGTAAAGTCGAACCGGAATCCATCAACTTTGTATTCGGTGAGCCAGTATGTAAGCACGGAATCGACAAACTTTTTCGTTTCGGTACTTTCGTGGTTAAAATCGTATCCCCAGCAGTAGGGCGGGTGAGGACAGGTTGTATTGTACCAAGGATTGTCCGCTGTTGGAGTGCCTAGGGTTGAACCATCGGAAGTAGAGTACATCTGTACCAGCGGCGATTGGCCAAATGAATGGTTAAGTACCATATCGATAATTACAGCTATGCCCATGCTGTGGGCTTCATCAATAAACTCCTTGTAGTCGTTAGGCTTGCCATAAGCCTTATCGGGGGCAAAGTAGAACGATGGGTTATACCCCCAGCTGTCGTTGCCCTCAAACTCATTGATTGGCATCAATTCAACGGCGTTCACACCAAGTTTTTTCAGGTAGCTGAGTGAGTCGCGAACGGTTTGAATGTACGAATCGCCTACAAAATCGCGTATGTGTAACTCGTAAATTACAAGATTCTCCTTGGTAGGTGGAGTGAAATTAGCTGTTTGCCAGCTATAGGGAGTTGGATTAGTTATGAACACCGATGCAATTCCGCTTGTTTTAACCGATGGGTATGGCATCAGGTTTGGGTAAACCGATGAAGGTATGTACTGGTCGTTTGGATCAAGAGTTTTATTGGTAAATGGGTCGGCAATACGGAGGTAGCCATCAATTAGGAACTGAAAGGCATACTCCTTGTTGGGTTCAAGCCCGGTAAGTGTTAACCAGTAGTACTTGCCATCGGGGGTGCGGTTCATGTAGTATGGCTCATCGGGTAACCAGTCGGAGAAACTGCCAACAAGGTAAACGTATTGCTTTTTTGCTGGAGGATCATAAAGAACAATGGTTGCCGAGTTATCGTTAATAATATTTACTCCTGGTTTGGCACCTACCGGAAGCGTGGCCACATTTACCGGGGTGCGAACCAGTATGTAAACCGAATCGTATTTGGTTGTTGTGCCATCCGTTGCCTCGGCTTTTATCCAATGCTTACCGTAGCTGTCGGCAGTATATGCGTAAGAAAGGGATGACTGATTTGTATTTGCAACCTCAGCATTATCAATATAGAGCTTAAGTGAAGTAGAACTATTTGCCGATACCTGTATGTTGATATTGGCATTCAACTCATAAATTGGTTTTACCTGCGAAGGATTAGTTATGCTAACCGATAACCCTTGCGTGTAAACGTTGTAAAAGATATCCTCGGTCTGCTTTGTGGCGTCGGCACTTCGGAACACAAAGCACATCTGGGTTATCTTTTTATCGGCAGGCACTCCATAAAACTGTCTAATGCTTGGCGAAATGGTTAGCTGGTAAGTGTTAGTCCCTGTACGGGTTAGCTTAGGCTGCGAAGTATTATTTCCCCATGTTCCAATAACATACTGCCAGTCAGGGTTACCTTCAACCTTAACACCGGTATGGGTGTATACCTCGCCTGTATATCCTACCAGATCGCTCCGTGTTGCCTTTGTTGCATCAAAAACAATTGTAACTGCATCGGCATCGGTAGGGAGAGCAGGGGTAACGGTAATGGGTTGGGCATAAGCAGTTGAAATAACAAAAATTAATAATAATGTAGAAAATATTTTCATTGTT
>LUYY01000092.1 GCA_001603415.1 Bacteroidales bacterium Bact_07
GATATCGTTTTATTAGTTTCGCAGAATTCAATTTTTGCTAAAAAAAGTTAAAACCAAACCATATGCCTAAACATTATAAGATTGGTATTTTAAGGGAAACCAAAACGCCACCCGATAGGCGGGTTGCCTTAACCCCTGAACAGGTTGTTGAGGTGATTAAGAAATTCGACAATGTTGATGTGGTGGTTCAACCCAGCGAGTTAAGGTGCTACAAGGATGATGAATACTCGCGCCTTGGGGTAAAGTTACAGGACGATTTATCGGATTGCGACTTACTCATTGGAGTAAAAGAGACCAAAATACCCACCATAATCCCAGGCAAAACATACATGGAATTTGCCCATGTGGCTAAAAAACAGCCTCACAATCAGAAATTGATACAGGCTTTTGCGGCTAATGGTAATACGGTTGTTGATTATGAGTATCTTACCGATAAGAATGGTGTTCGTTTAGTTGCTTTTGGTCACTGGGCAGGCGTTGTTGGATCGTACAATGCCCTAAGGGCTATTTACATTAAGCACAAGCTGGGAGAGTTGCCTCCTGCACACACGCTACACGACTATAATGAGCTAAAGGGCATTTTAAAAAAAATTAAGTTGCCCTCGTTGAAGTTTGTAATTACCGGTGGTGGCAGAGTGGCTGGTGGTGCCATGGAAGTGCTTGGCCAAGCCGGTATAGTTGAAGTTACGCACGATGAGTTCCTGACCAAGGAATTCGATCATCCGGTTTATACCCGCCTCGACCCATGGCATTACGCCAAACGCAACGACGGTAAACCCTTTGATTGGGATTACTGGGTGAATAATCCAGCCGATCACCAGAGTACTTTCTTACCCTATGCACAAACTGCCGATGTGTTTATTGCTTGCCATTACTGGGATTTTCGTTCACCCCACTTCTTCACCGTTGATGATATGAAGCAACCCGATTTCAGAATCTCAATCATTGCCGATGTGAGCTGCGATATACCCGGTCCAATACCCTCAACCATAAAGGCCTCCACTATTGCCGATCCTTTCTTCGACTTTAATCCTGCTACCGGAAAGGAAGAGCCCCCATTCTCATGCGGAATGAACGTTACCGTTATGTCAATCGATAACCTACCGGGCGAATTACCCCGCGATGCCAGTGAGTTTTTTGGCCGTTTGCTCATCGACAAGGTGCTACCGCACCTGCTATGCGACGATTGCGAAGGTGTGATTGAGCGAGCAACTATCCTAAAGGATGGTAAGTTAACACCCCGGTATGCATACCTTCAGGATTACCTCGAAGGGAAAGAGTAGAACAATAGAAATTTGAAACCGGTGGCAAAATCACCGGTTTTTTCTTGTCCTCTCAATTAACAATAGGTCGGACAGTGCAATGGCTGTAATGGCTTCAGCAACAACAGGGACCCTGAGCGCAATACAGGCATCATGTCTGCCCTGAACTGTTAGGGATTCTGTTTTTCCGGTTTTAACGTTTAGGGTTTGCTGTGGTTTAGCAATGCTCGATGTTGGTTTAACAGCAATTCGGTACACAAGTGGGTTTCCGTTTGTGATACCTCCGTTCACCCCTCCTGCATTGTTGGTAGCTGTGGTACCTTTACTATCAATTATCGGGTCATTATGCTCCGAGCCTTTCATGCGCGACGCAGCAAAGCCTGAGCCAAACTCAATGCCTTTTACGGCAGGAATGGAAAATGCCAGATGGCTAATTACCGATTCAACAGAATCGAAAAATGGTTCTCCAAGCCCAACTGGTATTCCGGTTGCAGTGCATTCCACAATCCCTCCTATGGAATCGTTTTGTTTTTGGGCTTCCTCAATGGCTTCATCAATATTAGTTTTACCTCCTGCTTCAATCAGTTTTGCAGTGATGCTAACCTCTGGAATAACCTTTTTGGCCACTACACCTGCGGCAACCAGCGCAAGGGTTAGTCGGCCGGAGAAATGGCCGCCTCCCCGGTAATCGTTGTACCCATCATACTTATGGTAGGCAACAAAGTCGGAGTGGCCAGGGCGGGGAATATCCTTTAGTTTATCGTAATCGGACGATTTGGTATTTGCGTTTCTAAATATTACTGTAAGGGGAGCGCCGGTTGTGTAACCGTTGAACCAGCCCGACACTATTTCGGGCATATCACTTTCCACACGGGGTGTTGTCCCTTTTTTCCCTGGCTGCCTCCGGGCTATGTCGGCTGCAAAGTCGTCAGCACTTAGCTTTATACCGTGTGGTAGCCCGTCGATTGTTACTCCAACCACTGGGCCATGCGATTCACCAAAAACGCTGATGCGTAGTATTCGTCCAAAGGTATTCATATAGCTACCCTTAATTATCTATTTGAATTTTGTAAAGGTCGTCAAAAAAATTGGGATACGATTTGTTAACCGCTTCCGAGCCATCAATTTCAACAGGACCGTTTGCCGCAAGGGCTGCAATGGCGCATGCCATTGCAATCCGGTGGTCGCCGTGTGAATGGGTGCTTGCTGAGTTGATACCCGCTCCGTTTACCACCATCAAATCGCCAATAATGTCTATTTTAATACCCATCTTGCCAAATTCTTGCTGAAGGGTTAGCGCCCTGTCCGATTCCTTCCCGTGTAAGCGGTCAACCCCAAGGATACGTGACTGCCCATTGCAGTTAGCAGCAAGGGCAACCAGTGGTGGGAATAGGTCGGGGCAGTTACGGGCATCGAAATCGAAGGGTTTCAGGCTGGCTTTCCTCACGACTATACTACCTTCCTTGATTGATAGTGAAGCGCCGGCAATCATTAGTGCTTCTAGTATTGCCCTATCGGCCTGTAACGATTTTGGGTTAAGGTTGATTACCTCCACATGGCCGGCTATTGCACCCGCCACCAGCATAAACGCCGCCCCGCTCCAATCGCCTTCCACATTATACTCACATGCCCTGTAGTTTTGTTTAGCGGCGATATGGTATATGTCGTTTGGTAGTTTATCAACCCGAACGCCAAAATCCCTCATAATTTGAATGGTAAGGTCGATGTAGGGCCTGCTACTCAAGTTTCCAACCTCAATGGTTACATCGCTTTTGGCGTATGGGGAAGCCATAAGTAAGCCGGTGATGGCTTGCGAGCTTACTGAACCATCAACTTTTGCGACACCTCCCACAAGGGGGCCCTGAACTGTTATGGGTAGTTTTCCGTTGTTTGTTATGCATTTAACCCCAAGCTGCGTAAGGCCATTGGTTACCATATTCATCGGGCGATCAGTTAAAGTGCCGCTTCCTGTAAGAGTTACAGGTGTATCGAGTATAGATGCTATGGCCGAGAACATCCGAATGCTTAGCCCCGATTCGCCGCAATTCAAGGTTTCCTTTGGGCTAACCAGCCCCCCGTTAATGGTTAACATACTTCCATTACCGGATATTTGGGCTCCTAATTTCTTACAGATGTCAATTGCTGCAAGGCAGTCGTTGCTGTTGCCTGCATTGTAAATAATTGATTGTCCGTTGGCTAAGCAAGCCAAGGCAATTGCCCGTTGGGCAACACTTTTCGATGCCGGTGCTTGAACGGTCCCTTTAACCGCCAAAGGCTTTATCAATCTCTTCATCTAAAAATTGCTTGTACTCATTTTCGTTGCTTGCCGATATCAATAAATCATAATTGCCAAGTGCTTTTCCCTTTTCAACTCTTTGTAGCCATTCAGCTTTAACGGTATTCCTATCCAGTTCATCTTCCACAGCAGCGGTCATGATTTCTATTTTAGGAATTTCACTTCTAAATACCTTAAACGATGCAATCGCCTGATGTATTAACCAGTGCTTACCCGAAATCACCTTACAACCATAGGTTGCGAAGTAATTGCTAAGGTTCGATGGACGGTAATTAGCATCGAGTAGGATAAGTTTTTTGGGAATAAACATGTTCTCAAAGGGGTTGGCATTAGGCAGTAATGCCGAAACAACAATATCGAATTCGCTAAGATTATTTGTAATATCGGCAAAATCAATGTAATTCACATTCAACCTTTTACCTATTTCTATTGCCCTATGGGCTGTTCGGTTTGCAATGAATACTTTTGCCCCAGCATTCCTAAGTCCATACGAAGCAGCAGCTGCTGCTGGCCCTGCTCCCAATACTAAAACCTTTCTTGCTGTAATCGCAATACCTGAATAAATCAACGAGTTAACAACTCCAATATGGTCGGTATTGTGACCTACTAGTTTGCCGTTAATGTTGATAATGGTGTTAACTCCATGAATTTCATTTACTTCATCGCTAATGCTATGTAGTGAACCTATAACTTCTTCTTTATATGGTGTGGTTACATTGGCACCTTTTATATTATGGTTTAGAATGATATTTACCAGGTCGGTTCCGTTAATAGGGCGAATGCGTGTGTACCTTGCGTTTATATTCATTGACCCGAAAACGCCGTTAAAGAGTTGCGGGCTTCTGCTATGCAGTATCGGATTTCCAAAAACAGCATAGATTTCCATTCCTATAAGGGTTTAATGGTATTGAGTAGATTATTTAGGCTGATATAGTCCAGTTGACCCGGAGCCGTTTGTTTTTCTTGTAAACCGGCATAGGTGAATGGTGCACCCAGAAAAGGTGCGGCAACGCGCGTAATTGTCCCGATTTGTCCCATGCAAAAGGCAAGGACGTTTGAGTGGTTATCGTAAAGCGAAAGCATACGGGCACAATCGGTAGGACTGTTGGCCATGCAGGCAATTTTGGTTAATGCCGCATTATATGCCTGACACCTGGCAACAATCTCGTTAAGTTTCGATATGGAAGGTGTAGAATTATAGTTATGGTATGAAATTATTACCTTGTAATTAGCGGTTTTGGCTTTAGCTACTATTTCCCTGATAATTTCAGTAGGCGTTTCAATATCAATATCAACCCATGCTGCACCGCAGTCAATGGCTTCATTCAAAATGCTAAGCATAAATTCAAATTCATTGTTCTTAGGCCGATAGGTTGCAATAAGATTTTTATGCATGGCAAAGGTTTGTCTTAGCTCATCGTTACTTAGGTTAAGCAAATCCATTCTTATTTCGGCTAATTTTAGGGTAGGGAGTAGGGACGTAATCTCTTGAAAACCAATATTCCCTATGCTCACACAGATATCAGGTCGAATTACAGTCATTGTATGGGTTTATTTTTGAATGAAGTTTTGGATTTCTTCTATTGCCAAGGCTTCAATTTTTGGTTTCCCAATTCCTTGAAGTAGAATAAAATCGATATTGTTGTTATTCCGTTTCTTGTCCTTAACCAAATAATCAAAAACTTTAGCAGGGTTAACCTTAAGGCAGGTTGGTAACCCGAACAATTGAAGCAAATTTATTACTCTAAGGTATTCCCTATTGTTTATCAATCCTTTATACAACGATAACCTACAAGCAAAATCAATTCCAACACTTACCGCTTTGCCATGTGCAATGCCTGTTAAGGTTTCAACTGCATGCCCCCAGGTATGGCCAAGGTTTAGTAGCTTTCTTATTCCGCCTTCACGTTCATCGGCGTTAACAATGGTTGCTTTTACCTTGATGGATTCTGCCACATGTCTCGAAATTACAGGATGATTAAGATGAAGCAAGTCATTATAATCAATTTCCAACTGCTCAAAAAGTTTGATGTCCGAAATCAGGGCATGCTTTACCATTTCGGCAAAGCCGTTGATCAGTTCCTCTTTAGGCAAGGTTTGCAGTAGGTAGGTATCGCAAAGCACAAATTGGGGTTGGTTGAATGTACCGATTATGTTTTTATAGCCATCAAGGTCAACGCCGTTTTTCCCGCCCACACTTGCATCAACCTGCGAGAGTAAGCTGGTTGACACAAACCCAAATTCAACCCCACGCATGTAGGTTGATGCCACAAACCCTGCTATGTCGCAAACCACTCCACCGCCAATTCCCAGAATAAAGCTATTGCGGTCGGCATTCTTTTCGAGCAACCAGCGGTAGATGTTTTCGATATACCCCAGCTGTTTAGATGCTTCACCGGGATGAATTGCATATACCGGCGCATTGGGAAACCTTTTAGAGTGATGCCGTTCAACGTTTTTATCGGTAATAATATACAAAGGTTTGCTGGGAAGATATTTGGTAACTTCCTCAATTCGTTCATCCACCAGAATGGTTGAACTGCCATATTTTCCCTTAATTACATTGGTTTCCATTCTCTTAATTAGGCTTATGCCAAAGTTAACCAAATTTTACCATTTTGGTTTGGTTTTGGGTTATTGCTTCCTGTGTTTGTAGCGATTCACGATGTATGCTATTAAATAGCCGTTTCACAAAATCGGCTCTAAGCCCCATTTTATGTCCCTTCCCAATCACCCTGTTTAAAACCTCGTTCCAACGATCGGGCTGAATGATACTCTGTCCGGTTTCGTATTTAACCTTGGCTATTTCGGTTGCAATTGCCATACGGTGCGATAATGCCCAAACCAGCAATTCGTCAACCGCATCAATTTCGGCTCTGAGTTCGGTCATCAGCTCTGCGTTAGGGTTGCTTGCCTCAAACAGGTTGCACAGCATGTCTTTAAACTGGTTAGGAGTAAGTTGCTGCTTGGCATCGCTAAGTGCTAACCTAGGGTTTGGATGTACTTCAACCATTAGCCCGTCGAATCCAAGGTTGATTGCACGGTTTGAGAGTAGCTCAATATACTGCGAATCGCCAGAAATATGGCTAGGGTCTGAAATAACCCTGAGCTCAGGATTGTTGGCTTTTAGCTGTAAGGCTACCTCCCACATTGGGAAGTTTCGGAAAGGCGATGCGTGCCAAACGGTAAATCCCCTGTGAATGGCGCCAACTTCTTTTACTCCTGCCAGGCGAAGTCGGTTAATTGCGCCCTCCCAGAGTTTAAGGTCAGGGCTTAACGGATTTTTAACCAGAACCGGGATTTGAACGCCCCTCAAAGCCGATGCTATTTCCTGAACAGCAAAGGGATTGGAAACGGTGCGTGCGCCAATCCAAAGCAAATCAACGCCAAACTTTAATGCTTCGTAAACATGTTTTTCGTTGGCTACCTCAGTAGCAAAGGGAATTCTGGTTTCTTGCTTTACCTGGTTAAGCCAGATTAGGGCTTCGGTTCCATAACCTTCAAAGGAGTTAGGGGTTGTGCGCGGTTTCCAAACACCTGCTCGCATGTAGCTAACTTTGCCGATGCTTTTAAGTTCCTGTGCTACGCTAAGCAACTGTTCCGGCGATTCGGCACTGCAAGGCCCTGCAATTATCAAGGGCTTTCCATCGGTGATTGATGAATCAGATCCATCATCAGTTTTTAACTTTTTGCTTATCATGGTTTATTATGTTTTGGTTTTGTTGATTTTCAAATGCTATTCGAACACTATTGGCTCGAGCAATTAGGGTTTGCAGTTCACTGTAGTTATTTTGTCGTATATATGCTTCCATCTGCCTCAACTGTTGCTGTAACTCCGAAAGAGCATTCAAAATGTTTTCCTTATTCTGATGGATAATGGGAATCCACATGTTTGCGCTGCTCTGAGCCAAGCGGGTCATGGAATCGAAGCCGCTTGATGCGGCTTTTAGCGTATTGCTGATATCATAGGGATTATTAGCTACCGAGTTTGCAAGGGCATAAGCTGCCAGTTGTGGAAGATGCGATACAAAGGACATTAGCCTATCGTGTTCGGTAGAGTCGGCAAATTCGATTCTTGCGCCAAGCAACTCCCATAGCCCCGCAACCATTTCAACCGAACGGATTGTGGAAAGATGTTCGTCGCATATGAAAGCTAATTTGCCGCTAAATAGGTTTGCCGATGCACATTGTGGCCCTTGCCCTGAATTTCCTGCCATTGGATGCGACGAAACAAATTGTCCACGCATGGGATGCGTCAGCAGGTTCTCGTTAATGGCTGCTTTTACTGAGCCCACATCGAAAACAACAAGATTCTGCTTTGCCCTGTGGAGTAGTGTATGAACTATTGTTACAATTTGGTTAACCGGTGTGGCCACAGCCACAACGTCAGACTCTTGGGCTATTCTCTCAAGCGTTGAAGCGGAGTTAATATACCCTGTGCTTAGGCAGTAGTTAGTATTGTTTGAATTTATGTCGTATCCAATTGTCGTTTTAACCTTTCCCTTAAGTCCTGCTGCAATCGATGCCCCAATTTGGCCTAAGCCAATTATTCCAAGGGTTAAATCATTAAAATTCATTGCTTTCATCATTGAAATTCATATATGCGTTAGTCCTGTATCAATAAAAAAAGCCCCGTTTTAGCGGAGCTTTTTATTCCTTTGGTCATTATAGACATAGGTATTCAAGCCCGCTGGTTAAGGGAAATAGTAATAGTAGTAGTAATAATGCTTCCTTACGGTAGTACTCATATCCAAAAATATTTTTGCCTTATATTCCATAACAAAAAAGCCCCGTTTTAGCGGGGCTGGTTTTATTGTTAACTGGTTATACCTTTTATAATGTACAACAATTACCAAGCCCCCACTTGCTAAAGTAGAAGTAGTAGCCGTAATAGTAATTGTTGATTCTCGTGTTCATTTCTCTCGTCCTTGTTTTGCAATATTAAATAATGTAATTCACAAATCAAAAGGATGATTAAGATTATTTTTGCAGAAATTTGAATTTCATTTGCAAGTAACCG
>LUYY01000093.1 GCA_001603415.1 Bacteroidales bacterium Bact_07
GGCGGGGTTATTTTTTTATAGCTACAATAAGAACCCTACCTAAAACGTTATTTTATATAGGAAATCCCTTAAATCCTAAGGTTATGAAAACTAAAAAATCAAAAAAAGCCGACATGGAAAGCAAGCGAACCCTATTCTTTGAGATAGGTTTATCGGTATCGATATTACTGGCTATCCTGGCCTTTGAATGGAGAACACCTGCTGGGATTAACACCACCCTTTTAGCCGAGCTTGGCAACAACAATGGAACCATCGAGTTGCCACCCATTACCACCGACCCCAAGGATATGGTTAAACCTGCGCCACCCAAAGTGGTTATAACCGATAGAATTGTTGTGATTGATAACAATATTGAACCCAATTACAGCACCGATATTTTTGAAGAACCCAAAGAGGGTTATATACCACCCATTATCAACAGAGGTGAAGAGGAATTGGTTGACGAGCCCTTTAACTCGGTAGAGATAATGCCTACCTTTAATGGAGGCGATGCAAACCATTTTCGTAACACATTTGTAATCCCTAATATACGTTACCCGCAAGATGCCGTTGACAACGGGGTAACAGGAGTTGCTATTGTTGAATTTGTTATCGAGCGCGATGGTAGAGTTTCGAACGTGAAAGTTTTAAACAATATTGATAAAAGCCTCGAAAGGGAAGCCATAAGGGTTGTATCGAGTTCACCGCACTGGGAGCCCGGTTTGAATAATGGTGTTAAGGTTAGGGTTAAATTCGTAATTCCTATTAAATTTGTGCTCAATAACTAAACCTTAATGTTGATATTATCGTTAAAGAAAACCCTGATTATTCAGGGTTTTTTATTGATTCAGGCAGATGATTAATCCAATTTCAACAGCAAAAAAGCAGGAAAAAGCTGTTCTGGTAGGCGTGATCCTTCCCTTACAGAAAGAGCAAGATATTAACGATTACCTTGATGAGCTCGAATTTCTTACCGAAACAGCCGGGGCTATCACTTTAAAGCGCTACATTCAAAAGATTGATGAGCCTAACCCCCGAACCTTTATTGGCACCGGAAAAGTAAGGGAGATTGCGGAGTATATTGATGAGAACGATGTTGACATGGTGATATTTGACGATGAGCTCACCCCAACCCAACTTCGTAACCTTGAGCATGAATTTAAAAGGAAGGTGCTCGACCGTACCAATCTCATACTCGACGTATTTGCCCAACGGGCAAAAACCGCTTACGCCAAAACCCAGGTTGAACTAGCACAGTACCAGTTCCTGCTTCCCCGACTTAAGCGGATGTGGACACACCTTGAGCGTCAGCGCGGAGGTATTGGGCTTCGCGGCCCCGGTGAGCGCGAAATTGAAACCGACCGCCGTATTATTCGCGACCGCATTGCCAAGCTGAAAGAGGAACTAAGCAAGATTGACCGGCAAATGGCCACCCAGCGTAAAAATAGGGGAAGTGTGGTTCGCGTTGCACTTGTTGGCTACACCAACGTGGGAAAGTCCACAATTATGAACCTTATCAGCAAGTCGGATGTGTTTGCCGAGAATAAGCTTTTTGCCACCCTCGATACCACCGTACGAAAGGTTGTAATAGGCAATTTGCCTTTCCTGCTATCCGATACCGTTGGTTTTATCCGCAAGCTACCGCACCAGCTTGTGGAATCGTTCAAATCAACCCTCGACGAGGTGCGTGAAGCCGACCTGTTGCTGCATGTTGTTGATATTTCGCACCCCAACTTTGAGGAGCAAATCAATATAGTTAACCAAACGCTGCACGAGATTGGTGGAGGCGATAAACCAACCATTCTTGTTTTTAACAAGATTGATGCCTATACCTGGACCCGTAAGCCCGACGACGACCTTGCCCCATCCACCCGCGAGAACATCAGCCTTGATGAGCTAAAACGGACATGGATAAGCAAAAAGGGAACCCATACCATTTTCATTTCTGCCAAGCAGAAAATCAACATTGATGAGTTTCGTGCTTTGCTTTACACAATGGTAAGGGAGATACATGTAACGCGTTATCCCTACGATAATTTCCTCTACCCCGATATTACCGAAGCCAACCTTTAGCGTTCAAAAACTCGGCTATTTGGATGGCATTGGTGGCTGCGCCCTTGCGAAGATTATCGGCTACTACCCAAAGGTTAAGGCTTCGCGGTTGGGAAATATCACGTCGGATACGTCCTACAAACACATCATCCTTGCCCTCGGCAAAGCGTGGCATGGGGTAATGGTTTGCGGCGGGGGTGTCCTGTACCACAATTCCAGGTGCATTGCGTAAAATTTCGAATACATCGTTTAGATCGAAATCGTGCTCAAACTCAAGGTTTACCGACTCGGAATGGCCACCGATAACTGGAATACGAACAACCGTGGGTGAAACCATGATGCTCTGGTCGCCAATAATCTTGCGGGTTTCGTCAATAAGCTTTTGCTCTTCGGTGGTGTAACCATTATCAAGAAATGTTCCGCCATGTGGGAAGCAGTTTAGGTCAATAGGGTGTGGGTAGGCCATATCGACATTGTGACCTTGGCGCTCGCCAAAAAGCTGATTCACCGCTTTAACACCTGTTCCGGTAACCGATTGGTAGGTTGAGATGACTATGCGCTTAATACGATACTTTTGATGCAACGGATTGATTGCCACCACCAGCTGAATGGTGGAGCAGTTTGGGTTGGCTATTATTTTATGGTTGGAGGTAAGAATATCGGCGTTAACCTCAGGAACGATGAGTGGGATTTCGGCGTACATTCGCCAGCACGATGAGTTATCGATAACCGTTGTGCCAGCTTCGGCAAATCTTGGAGCCCATTCCTTTGAGGCAGCCGAACCAGCTGAAAAAATAGCCACTGCGGGTTTCTGTTTAACGGCATCGGCTACGGAGCATACCCTGACATCGGTTCCCCTGAACTTTACTGTTTTACCAACCGATTTTTCCGATGCGGCCGGAATTAATTCATCTACGGGAAAGTTGCGCTCTTCAAGAACGCGAAGCATAACACTACCTACGAGGCCTGTTGCCCCAACTACTGCCACTCGCATAAAGAAATATTTTTCAGGTGATTAATTAAAATTTTTCGTAAATTTTGATTGTAAAATTATACAATAGTTTAAATGCGAGCGTCGGTCTTACTTATTTTAACACTGCTGGCAAAACCTATTGTTGGGCAGCAAGTTGTAGGTTATAATTTTGAAACAGGTGACCTATCGGGTTGGATACAAAAACCCGAAAACCGATGGGCGATTAGTACAAGCAGCCCCCTTTCGGGGAGCGCTTCGCTCAGGCATAGCTTCGACAACAGCGTTGCCTACACCGATACAATTTATAGGGCTTTGCCCAACTGGGATATTGAAAAGGGCGATGTTACATGGCGATTCCTAATTCGTCACGGTTACGACCCTTCGGCATCGAACAGCTGGTGGTTTTACCTGATGACCGATAGCAGTATTGCTAGCGCAAGCCAATCGGGGTATGCCATAGGTGTTAACCTAACTGGTAGTGACGACCTGTTAAAGTTTTGGCGCATTGATAATGGAAACGCTCAGGTTGTGCTTGCATCAACCTTAAACTGGCAAACACAGATTGGCACAGGTAAAGCAGGAGCAATTGAGGTTACAAGAACATCAGATGGCACCTTTACTCTAAGCGCATCGGTGAACGGTAGTTTTAACTCACTTATTACTTACGGTACATTAACCGATAACAGCTACAAGGACTTTACTTTCTTTGGGATTGGATATCGTTACTCATCGGCGCAAGATATGAAGCTTTGGGCCGATGAAATATCGTTCACGTATCAGTCTATCAATCTAAACGACCGAACCACAAATGTTTTGGAACCCACACAGCAGGTAACACCCGCCAATATTGCATCTACATCAACATCGGTTGAAAATAGTGTTGATGTTTTTAGGTTTCGTATTGCCGATGCGGGTTCGGGCGATGGTTTGCCAACCTACATCAAGCGAATAACCATTAAAAATCCTGATCCCGAAACCATATCGTGGGGTAACCTGCTTGGTGGCATCACCCTTAAAAAGGAAGGGCTGATAGTCCCAACCCAAAGCGTTAGCATTAGCGACCAACAGATAACTATTGAGTTAGATAGCACGTATGGCACTGTTCCCGATGGTCAAAGTGTAGAGCTCACTTTGGGTATCTACCTTAAACAAAACAATATTTCCGATAATATCAGCCTGAGGTTTGAGATTGACAACCAGAACCATGGCTTTCTATCGAGCCTTTGGGGTTCAGGGTTTGCGCAAACCTTTCCGGCCAAGGTGCAATCGGGAATATTCACCATACGGGTTGACGCAACACAGGCAATGTTTCGCAACATCTCGCCAATTGCCATTATTGGTAAGCCTTTTACGCTTGAAGTGGCAGCCACCGATACCAATGGCAATGTAGATACTGACTACATGGGTAATGTTGCAATAAGTCTTGCTGAGGGTTTAGGAAACCTAAGCTCAGCAAACGGTTTAAGCCGGATAGCCCTGCAAGGCGTTGCAAAATGGGATAGCTTACTATACGATAGGTATGGAACCATTCAGATCAAGGCCACCGGCGATAGCCTGAGCATGGCCCTAAGCGATTATATAGTAATTGGATACGATACAAGTTCGATTGCCGAAACTCCTGGCACACAGGTGCAGTCGTTCGATATCAGCTCAATGGCTAACAGTCCGGCGCAAGCCAACGAGATAATGCGATTCCGCATTACCGACACGGGCAGCGATGGCGCTCCTACCTACCTGATGAAAATTCGATTGAACAGGGCAAATACAGCAAATGCAGCAACGTTAAATAAGGTAATTGAAGGCATTTTAGTAAAACAGGGTACAAGCTATATTCCAACTTCAAGCGTGGATATTAAAACTTCAACCATTGATATTACCTTCCCACAAGGTGCATTAACTATTGCCGATGGCCAAAGTAAAGAGTTGAGTGTATGGATATACCTGAAAAGTAGCGGTATAGTTGATAATCAAACTATACAGTTCTATATCGATAAGAAAAATCCGATGTTTGAGGCCTATGATATTGGTAGCCGTTTTGCAACCATTTTCCCAAGCAACATCAACTCTGCAACAGCCACCATCAGGGTGATTGCTTCAAGGTTGATGTTTACAAGTGTTCCTGCCCGCGTTGGTGTTAACGAAGAATTCAATGTAAAGGTAAAGCCAACCGATGCAAACGGTAATCCCGATGCCAACTTCAACGCCAATGTGACACTCCTGCTTGCCACAGGCAATGGTGAGCTTGCTTTGCAATCGGAAAATCCTGCGCCAATTGTAAATGGCGAGGCGCAGTTTGATGCCACCTATTCAGCGCCAGGCGTGTTCACGCTTATAGCACGCAACCCGAACCTTAACGATGCCGTGTCGGGTAACATCACATGCGGCGATGCCGACGGTATAGCAACACCGCTAATCCAGCCGTCCGATACGGTTGTTTTTACACCTAACAACAGTTACGCATCGGCAGCCCTCGAAATTATTCGGTTTAAACTGAAAGACCCCGGCAGTACCGATGATTTACCGCTGAACGTTAGCCAAATTAAACTACTTGCCTTTAATCCAAGCGACTTACCATTGCTGGCACGAATGGTTCAAGGTTTTGTATTGGACAATGGGACATCGGTTGTTACACCTAAAGGTTTCTCGTTTAGTGGGAATGCCCTTCAAATCAGTTTTAACGAGGATGACTTTTTGGTAAACGATGCCGATTCGGCCAACTTTATTCTCAAAGTCTTTTTAAAGGACAGAAACCTTGTGGATGCTTTCCGGTTTCAGTTCTACATACCTGCAAGCAACCATGGATGGAGTACCTTTGATAACAGCACTGCTTTTAGCAGTGCATTTCCATCAACCATATTTGGCCGACCCTGCCGAGTTGAAATCCAAGCCGACAGGCTAAGATTTTTGAACCAACCCTTTGCAGTAAACCCCAATGAACCATTCAGCGTGAGTGTAATGGCATGCGATGCCCGTGGAAATGTTGACCGCGAATTTCAAGCGTATGCAGCGCTTGAATTACAAAATGGCACTGGTAATCTCACTGTTGACCCAATACTTCAACCGCTCGACAAAGGCATTGCCACATGGAGTGGTGTAAAGTTTTCATCAACCGGAACGTATCGGCTTAAATCTTATTTTGGCTGGTTAGCCGATGCCGTATCGGATAATATTTACTGCGGATATAACCATGTTTGCCAAATAAATGAGAACTTTGAGGGCCAGCTACCAGGTTGGAACGGGATAGACAATTGGATAGCATCAAGGGTAGAGCCAATTGGCGGAGAACTTTCACTTGCCCATGCTGGCGACCCGGGAGCAAAGCAATCGGTTATAAGCATACCCATCGAAAACACTCTTAACGGGAAAGCCTTGGAGTGGAGCATAACCATTAGAAACGGCAATTGGGATCCATCGTCGGAAAACTACTTTTACCTGGCATTTTCATCTACTCAGGAAAATCCAATGGATTCTGCGGCCCAAGGCTTTGCCGTAGGCATAAATCCATCGAGCGGAAACGATTATATCTCGGTTTGGCGATTTGGTGCAGGCAAACGAAGTAATATTATTCAATCGGGCTTCGACTGGAACGAGAACGACGAAGTCAAAATCACTGTTACCCTTTCGCCAAAAGGAATACTTAAGCTATGGTTTACCCCGAAATCCAATGGTTTGAAAACCTATGGTGGCGAAACTATAGTTGCAAATCCGATTGGAGGTTATTTGGCGTTTGTTTTTGCATATACATCGAGCCGTGCAGGACAACTCTGGATTGATGACCTTAAATTTTGCGCTACCGATTACCCACCGGTTATAAGCAGTGCCAAAATAGTAAACCTGAATACCATAAGGGTCATTTTCTCAAAGCCAGTGACCGCACAATCGGCTATAAACATTGATAATTACCGTTTAAAATCGAGCAGCGGGCAAATTATCGATATTAATGAAATAAAAATTAGCGAAACTAATGCTGTTACGCTTGTTACCCCAAAATTACCCTTTGATAAATTGATTTTAAGCATTAAGAATATTGCCGATGGTAACGGTTACAGTTTGCCCGATAGTATTGAGTTTGGATTGAGCACCCAAGGTAATTTTGGGCATCTGATTATTAACGAAATAATGGCCAACCCCATACCATCGAATGGTTTGCCTGAATACGAGTACATTGAACTTTTCAATCCGGGTACCGATACAGTGTTTACATCGGGCTGGCAGCTTACGCTGAACAATAAAACCGTTACACTTCCTGCCGATACCATTTTGCCAAAGTCGTTTGCGCTTATTGGAGGCACTACTGCCATAAGCAATTTTAAACCCTACGGAAAGGCCATTGCGGTAACATCGTTCCCCTCGTTACTAAACGATGGCATGTTGCTCAAACTCTACGACCCGCAAGGAAATCTTATTAGCTTTGCTAACTACTCAACCGAATGGTATAACGATTCTACGCGAACTGGAGGTGGTTACTCGTTGGAATGTATCGATTACACCAATCTTGCCGAGGGTAAAAACAATTGGCGGGCATGTATAGCGCCCGAGGGTGGGACACCCTGTGCAGTCAATTCCGTATCGGCATCAAATCCCGATATCACATCACCAACACTAAGCTACATTGAGGTTCCCAATGCCCTAACCATTCGGCTAGTTTTTAATGAAGCTATGGATAGTCTTTCCGTGACCCTTCGCGAAAACTATAAAACCAGCCTAAAAATTGATGAGATAAGTGTTAGCCAACTTTTTACACAGGTTACCATTCAGCTATCGGAACCCCTTGAGCCCCAGAATATATATGAGATTGCCATTTCGGGTTTATGCGATTTTGCAGGAAACATCATGCCCGACACGGTTATCCGGGTAGGCCTGCCCCAAATTGCCAATCAGGGTGATATTGTAATAAACGAGGTTCTTTTCAACCCCTATGTAGGTGGAACCGATTTTGTGGAACTTTTCAATCCAACTGGCAAATGCTTCGACCTTTCGCAGCTAAAACTTGCAAATCGGAACGAGACCGACCTTACCCTAAAAGATGTTAATCCCGCTTCGCCACTGCCAAAACTTTTGTTCCCCAACGAGTTTGCAGTAATCACTCTAAACCCTAATCAGGTTGAACAGTTCTATTCCTGCCTTAATGCCGCTGCTTTTGTCAAGGTTTCAAAAATGGCAGCTTTTAATATCGACAAGGGCTATGTGGTATTACTAAACTCCAACAACGACATAGTTGATGAATTGCGCTATACCGAAAAGATGCATAACCGGCTGCTTAACGATGTTAAAGGGGTGTCGCTTGAACGAATCAATCCCAACATGCCAACCAACCAATCAAGTACATGGCAATCGGCTGCACAGGCAGCCGGGTTTGCAACCCCAACATACCGGAACTCCCAATATACCGATTTAACTGCAAGTAATAGCAGTTTTACCTTAGCCCCGGAGACCTTCTCGCCCGATGGCGATGGCCGCGATGATTACCTGCTTATAAACTACACGTTACCCGAACCCGGTTATGTGGCCAATATCAGGATTTTCAATGCTAACGGCGTTGAAATCTATCGACTTGCCAACAACTTAACCCTAGGAACATCGGGGCAGTTGAGGTGGGATGGAACCAACACCCAAAACCGACGGGTAAATTCGGGTATTTACATTGTTTACATCGAATACTTCAACCTCTCGGGAAAGGTTAACCGCGAAAAGAAAACCTGTGTGGTTGGGTACAGGTAGAATTTATTGAAACGTATTGTTAGCCCAGGTAAAAAATTCAGTTAAGTTGAAGACATAGATTTGCTTTGAACTATTAGATTCGTTAGAATATTTTTTTGAGGCAACAGCATCTTTTAGCCATTGAATCGCACCTTGTTTCCAACCCTGTCCATCAATTAGTATGATAATTGTATTTTCAGGCATTGCTTCAATTGCATTAAAATACAAGTAGGGTAGTTTCTCATCAACAGAACCTGACACTTGTTGCCATTTACACTCTATTCGTGCACAAATATTATATCTTTCCGATAGCAATAAGAATTCGGTATTACCACTATGTTTGTATATTGTTGTAAATGGAACATTCACAAGTAACAACTCATTTCCGTATTTTTCTTTGTTTTTTTCCCAGTCCCTATATTTTACTATCTCAAACCGCTTTCCCCTAAAAACAGATACTACGGCTCTTTCTAGTTGATTTCCTGTTTCATTACTTTTATTTTTTTTCCATCATGCTATAGAGTAATTGGTTACAACTATTTCGTTGATTAAACCACGCTTTTGAGCATTGGAATTAATCATTCTTTTGGCAGGAACTCTAATAATGTTAAACTTCTGATAAATGGTATCAAAAAAATCATCATTAGGATCTACATTTTTAGGATCGGAATTGCTTAACATCTGCAGTACGCCCCGTTCATTCAATGTGTTAAATAGTTTTGAAAGCCTGATTTGTTCAGAATCGGAAAAATCATTTTTACTGTAATGTTTGAAATTAGCGGTTTTGCTTATAGGCCGGTAAGGAGGATCAAAGTATATGAATGCGTTCGATTTAAGATCCTGAATAACTGAATAAAAATCTGCTTTTCTAATTTCGGCTATTTGAAGCACCTTATGAACAGCCAGCAAATTTTGCTCATCGCAAATTGTCGGATTTTCATAATCACCCATGGGGGAATTAAATTCACCCTTAGAGTTAACCCTAAATAAACCGTTAAAACAGGTTCGATTTAAAAAAATTAACTGAGCGGCACGTGGAACCCAATTATCAGAATACTTATCATAGTCAACATTAAATCTTTGAAGATTATAATTGGTTCTCTGTTCATAAAAGTATTCTTCTCTGTTTTTTTTGTCAAGACTGCGATATGTTTTTTGATACCTATAGAGAAAGTCTAGCAATTTAGATACATCTTTTTGAATTACTCTATAAGTCAAAACAAGTTCTTCGTTTATGTCGTAAAGAAATGCACTTTCAATATCATAGTTTTGTGCTATATCAAAGAACACAGCACCACTTCCGAGAAACGGTTCGTAATAGTTTT
>LUYY01000007.1 GCA_001603415.1 Bacteroidales bacterium Bact_07
TATTCTGGTGTGCAAAGGCGATTCCAATTCTTTCCCCGGCCATAGCCCAAGCCTTGGAAAAGGTTTGTAACACAATAAGGTTTGGGTATTTTTCCAGTAAACTCGTTGCGGTTTTACCCGAATAAAAGTCGATATAGGCCTCATCGACCACAACAATGCCATTGAATTGCGAAACAATTTGTTCAATAGTTTCAATGGGTTGAGCATTTCCGGATGGATTGTTCGGGCTGCAAATGAACACCACTTTAATATCAGACGAATGGTTATCAAAAAATTGATTTATGTTGATACTGAAATCATCGTTGAGCAAAAACTGCCTAACTGCCACGTTATTGATAGCAGCACAAACCGAATACATACCGTAGGTTGGTGCAAAAAAGGCTATGCTGTCGTTAGCCGGTTCGCAAAAGCAACGTATAATAAGGTCAACGGCTTCATCGCTGCCATTGCCCAGAAAAATCTGATTGGGCTCCACTTTCTTATGCATAGCAATTTGTTCCTTGGCGAATCGCTGCATTGGGTCAGGATAACGATTGATTTCCATTTCGCCATCAATAAAGCAATAGGGATTCTCATTCGCATCAAGCAAAACGGCATTGCTTCCCGTAAACTCACTGCGTGCCGATGAGTACGGTTGCAGCCTTGCTATATTCGGTCTAATAAGTTTAAGCGTTTTTTCAATTGTCATCATAGCCATCTTTTTTAAGTTTTGACAGGCGGATTTGAACTGCATTGGCATGCGCCGTGAGTTTTTCTGCTTCGGCAAGCGCAGTAATGTGATATCCCAAACTGTTCAATCCGGCAGGGGTTATTTTTTGGAAACTAATGGTTTTTGTGAATGATAGTAAGTTCACTCCACTCCAGTTGCGCGCAAAACCACTTGTGGGTAATGTATGGTTGGTTCCACTTGCATAATCGCCCGCCGATTCGGGGGTGTAATTCCCTAGGAATACCGAACCTGCATTTTCGATGCGTGATACTAATGTTTCAGGATTTGATACCGAAAGAATAAGGTGTTCTGGTGCATACAGGTTGCTAATTTCAACAGCCTTTTCAAGGGTTTCCACTTTAATTGACCAACTATTTTCAAGGGCTTTCAGTGCAATTTCTTTTCGGGGTAAAACATTAACCTGTTTATCAATTTCGTTAAGCGTTCCTGCAATTATGGCATCGCTTGTGCTTATTAGCACCACTTGGCTATCGATACCATGTTCCGCTTGCGATAGCAAATCGGCGGCAATGAATTGCGGTTCGGCGCTCTCATCGGAAATCACCAGTAATTCCGAAGGACCAGCAGGTATGTCGATAGGTAAGCCTAATGCTGCAACTTGCATCTTGGCCTCCGTTACATAACTGTTTCCTGGGCCAAATATTTTATCAACCTTTGGAATACTCTCGGTGCCAAATGCCATTGCTGCAATGGCTTGGGCTCCTCCAACTGTGAATACTCTTGAATTTACCAGGCTGCAAGCATAAAGTATAATTGGATTTACAGGGGGTGGTGTGCACACAATTAAATCCTCACATCCGGCAATTCTGGCAGGAATGCCAAGCATCAAAACCGTTGATATTAATGGTGCTGTTCCTCCCGGAATGTAAAGGCCAACCCTTTTCAGCGGGCGGTAAACAAGTTTGCATTTTACCCCGGGCATGGTTTCAACCTCAATGTCATTGGCTTTCTGGGCTGAGTGAAATGCCTCTATATTTCTTGCAGCTACTGCAATTGAATTTTTAAGACTTTCATCAACCAAATTCTTACTATTAACCATTTCCTGCCACCCAATTTCAAAGGATTCAACATCAACGCCATCAAATTTTTTGGTTAAAGTTTTTAAAGCCTCATCGCCTTGATTTCTAACCATTTCAAGCATTTCACGTACTCTACTTTTAATTTCGATATCGTTTTCTACCGGTCGCTTTAAAAGCTCCATGTAATTGATGTTGGGATTGTCAACTATTGTTTTCATACTATATCACCATTTTTTCAATTGGAACAACCAGAATTCCTTCGGCTCCTGCCTCTTTTAGTTTCCCAATCACCTCCCAAAAATCATCCTCGTTGACCACCGAGTGCAACGAGCACCACCCTTCAATGGCTAAAGGCAGAACTGTAGGGCTTTTCATGCCAGGTATCAGGTTGATGATATCGTTAAGCTTACTCTTTGGCGCGTTAAGTAGAATGTATTTGTTGCGTTGGGCTTTGCGCACCGCTTCGATTCTGAACTCAAGTTTTTTAAGTAGTTCCGCTTTAGCTGAATCCAAATTCCTATTGGCTACCAGCACCGCCTCGCTTTTAATAATCACATCAACCTCTTTCAGATTATTGCTTAGCAATGTTCCGCCGCTGCTAACAATCTCAAAGATGGCATCAGCCATACCTATACCCGGTGTAATTTCCACTGAGCCGCTAATGGTATGTATCTCGGCTTTAATCTGGTTTTCGCTCAGAAATTTGTTGAGAATTTCGGGATAGGAAGTTGCAATGCGTTTGCCCGAGAGCCATTGCCTTCCGGTGTAGGTTACATCGCGTGGCACAGCAATGGATAGCCGGCATCGTGAAAAACCAAGCTCGCGAACAATGGATATATCCTTCCCTTTTTCAATAACCTCGTTGTAACCGAGTATGCCAATATCGGCCACACCGTCGGCAACGTACTGTGGAATATCGTCATCCCTTAGCAGTAAAACTTCCATTGGGAATCCCTCGGCAAGGGCTTTTAAATGGTTTGTTCCATTTGAGATTTTGATGCCACAGCGGTTTAGAAGCTCTAAGGTTCCTTCGTTTAGTCGGCCGTTCTTCTGAATGGCCAGTGTAATTTTTGTGTTCATACCGATATTTGTTTTGGTGATTTGCAAAAAAGCAGAAAGGGTCTGCCTTTTGAATGGCAGACCCTTGAATAAGGTAGTCTTTTTATCGATTTACTATTGGTTATACCAAATGCTCATCTGCCATTCGCCAGAAGTGTGAATGGTGATGATGATGAAGAGTGGTATAACTAGTAACTATCATTTGCGGTTTGTTGTTCTGCAAATAAAAACAACATTTATCAAAAATCCAAATCAAATCAAAAAAATGATTCAAAAAGGTCTATTGGACTGAGGCTTGGAACTTCAACATGTTAGTAAATCCCTATACTTAATCGTGTGTTAACATTCTGTTCAAAAACATAAACCCGAGCTGTTGCATAGTTCATATTATTAGACTAATATTGCAGTGTTATTGGTGCCTAGTGAGGCTTAAAAGGGAACCCGGTGTAAATCCGGGGCTGTCCCCGCAGCTGTAAGCTCATTCAAAGGCCTTTTACTCCCCTGCCACTGTAGCGCATGGCGCTATGGGAAGGCTGTAAAGGGCTGAGCAAGCCAGAAGACCTGCCAATTTGCTTTTTTCGTAGCTTTCGGGTGAAAAAGCGAAGAATAGAACACTTATTTGGTTTCCTGTTCTATTTTCACTAAATCCGGGCGCTGCGAATGATTAAAACAGTTAATCATTTGTAGCAATGTGTTTTAGAGTCGGTATTACGTTATTAATTTTGGTTTGGGATTTAGCTACTGCTAATGCCCAAATGTGTTTGGACGATACTATACGGGTAGAGGAGGTTACTGTTTACTCAACCTTCCGTCAGCTGCATTCAATTGGAACAAGCCTCATTAAGATTGATTCCCTGAAATTAAAAAATTTTGAGGGCCAAAGCCTTACTGAGCTCCTCCAGTCGTCGGGGGTTAACGTTCGTTCCTACGGTGTTGGTGGGTTAGGGACAATTGCTCTCAGGGGTGGAGGTTCATCGCATACAGCGGTTGTTTGGAATGGCATAAGCCTGCAAAGTCCAATGAATGGTGGGGTTAGCCTTTCGCAGTTGCCCGTTAACCTTTTCAGTTCTGTCTCGGTTCAGCATGGCGGTAATGGAACAATTTACGGAAGCGGTGCTGTTTCAGGTATTGTTGTCCTTGAGAATGGAGGCCTTCTTTCTCAACCCAATAATATCAAGGCCGCATTGCTCTATGGTGATGGGAATACAATGGGATTAACCGCTTCGGGTAAAGTGGGCAATGCAAAGAGGGCATTAGCCATTAAGTATAGTGGAACATCGGCCGATAACGATTTTGAATTTATCAATACCTATAAGTATGGTAGTCCGCGTGAGCGAATATCGAATGCTCAGGCAAATCTGCATGGCTTGTTAGCCGATGCTGCTATACGGTTTGGACAGAATACACTTTGGAGTTTATCGGGTTGGTTTACCCATAACGATAAGAATGTGCAAACCTTGATGAGCAGTTCCATGCCTTCGCAAGCCAATCAGGTTGATAATAACTTTGCAATAGCCTCAAACTTGACAATTGATTTTAGTCTTTTCTCTTTTAAACTGCGCAATGCTTTTATTAACGGTGATAATCGTTTTAATGACCCTGTGGCAGGAATTAACAGTCTGAATGCTTACAAGCAGATTGTGAATGAAATAGAGGCTAAAAGGCCGTTGCTTGGGTTTCAGGAACTGGTCGCAGGTTTGGGATACACTATCGATTTGGCTTCGTCACAAAGCTACACCCAAAATGCTTTGCGGAATAGGCTTTCAGCCTACACATCGCTTGTAAATCGGTTGCTGAATAAAAAACTCACATTGGTTCTATCGGTTCGCGATGAACTGGTTGATGGCTCGCTTATACCCTTAGTTTATTCGTCTGGTTTAGAGTATAGGATGGTTAACAGCTTCAGGTTAAAGGCCTCTGCAGCATCGAGTTTCCGACTGCCAACGCTTAACGACTTGTATTGGGCTTCAACCGCATATGCTGTAGGCAATCCCGATTTGAAACCCGAACATGGATGGAATGCCGATTTTGGCTTTGATTACATGGCTAACATCTACAATATCAGCCTCAAGATATCAAATGCATACTTTATTAGTGAACTTAACGAATGGATAGTATGGTTGCCCGATACATATGACAATAATAGGTGGAAACCAAACAACTTGAGCCGGGGTAAATCACAAGGAGTTGAAAACTTTTTGAACCTGAGTGTGGCACTTTTGCCATTCACAATCAAGGCCGATTTAAGCTACACATACACTAAATCAAAAATATTCGATAGTGGCAGTTACACTGGTAAGCCAATGATATACATCCCTAAGCATAGGGTAGGGGCTACACTTTCGCTTGTGTATAGGCATTTTAGTTTTATTTATAGTCATTCATTTACATCGGAGCGATATACTGATGAACTTAACACGCTGCCTTACTTTAATCTTGGCGATGTTCTTGTTGGCTACTCATTTCCGGTTTTGGGCAGTAAGTTAAAATTGAGTGTGGGTATTAACAATGTTTGGAACGAGCAATATCAGCTTGTGAGGAACTATGCTATGCCCTTGCGCAATGGTTTTATCAGGTTAAGTGTCGAATTTCAAACCAAATCAACTAAATAATCAACTTAAAATTAAAAAATTATGAGAAAATCAATCCTTTACGTGTCGCTTTTTGCCTTTTGGGCAGCATCGTTGGTATCGTGCGAAAAGGACGATACTAAGCCCGGTAAGTATGAAAACGGTGCCATTGTGCTCAACGAAGGGGCTTTTATGCAGTCAAATGCATCGGTTAGCTGGGTTAGCTACCAGTCCGACTCTGTGGTAAACAATGTATTTGAAAATGTAAATGGTCGCCCCTTGGGCGATGTGCTTCAGGGGGGCGTTAAAGCAAATGGTAAAATCTACCTGGTACTTAACAATTCAGGCAAGGTTGTTATAGTAAACAGTGCCGATTTTGTTCAGACCAGTGAGGTTGCCAACCTGAATAATCCACGCTATGCGGTTGTAGTTGATGGTAAACTTTATGTTAGCCAGTGGAACGGCTGGGGACAAAAAGGAGCAGTTATGGTTTTTAATGCCAATGGAACCGAAAAGCTCGATTCCATTCCAGTTGGAACCGGTGCCGAAGGAGTAATTTACTCAGCCGGCAAGGTTTGGGTTGCCAATAGCGGTGGCTATGGTGTTGATTCAACCATTACCATT
>LUYY01000094.1 GCA_001603415.1 Bacteroidales bacterium Bact_07
ACAAGCGGGGCAACTAACAACCATCAACTAAATAGGTATCACAGGGTTTCACAGAGTTCACACAGTGAAAATCTGGATTATCTGTGTCATCTGTGTTCCATTCCATCTCACGAACAACGAATAACCAACAACGAACAGCCCCTTGTTAGCGCGCGTCTCATGACGCGTGCATTCTTCTAATTAACAATCAACGAACAACTTTTTGTCATTCCGAGCACCTGCGAGGAATCTCATTAAGGGTTGAAGGGAAAAGAGATGCTTCGACTGGGCTCAGCATGACAAGAAACAAGCGGGGCAACTAACAACCATCAACTAAATAGGTATCACAGGGTTTCACAGAGTTTACACAGTGTTACACAGTGAAAATCTGCATTATCTGTGTCATCAGCGTTCCATTCCATCTCACGAACAACGAATAACCAACAACGAACAACTATATCATCTGCGTGCCTTCCCTTTGGCTCAAAACTAACCCTTACGATTTATTTCTTCGTTTCATTCAAAATCTCTCTAAAATTCTATAAATTGCATGAAATTTGATTTGAAATAGAATAAAATTCTTTTCATGAAAATAGCATTCAAATGTCTCCTGATAATCAGTATGATGGCCTTGACCCTTCAAGGTTATTCGCAGGAAATTGCCATTGGGCAGGTTGCTCCCGATATTATAGGTCAAGGTCCCAACGGCGAGGAGTTTAAGCTTTCGTCGTTGCGGGGTAAGCTTGTGCTTGTTGACTTTTGGGCATCGTGGTGCTCACCATGTAGAAAGGAAAACCCTGTACTTGCAGAGGTTTACAATAAGTACAAGGATGCATGCTTTACCAATGGAAATGGATTTGCGATATTCAGCGTATCGCTTGACCTGAAACGCGATAACTGGGTAAACGCAATATCCGACGATAAACTAGTATGGCCTTACCATGTAAGCGACCTAAAGGGTTGGCGGAGCGAGGCGGCAAAAGCGTACAGTGTCAATGCAATTCCTATGAACTTTCTGGTGGACAGTTCGGGTGTAGTTATTGCAAAGAACCTCCGAGGTTCTGAGCTCAACAATACATTGCGTAAGTACCGGAAATGGAAGTTCTTTAGTAACTCCGATTGCAAAAACTAATAATTTCGATAACAGGGTATGAAGACAAAGCGTTTTATTGTAAGGTTGTTAAAGTATTTTGGCCTAACTATTATCTTTCTACACTTACTGGTATTCATTATTATTGGGATTGCAAAGCTGTTTGAGGGAAGCATTATCCGTCTTGCGGTTAAGGAGATTGAATCAAGTCTAAAAGCGCCTATCTCCTACGGGGAGGTTTCTTTAGTTCCTTTTCGGGATTTTCCGAATCTTACGGTTCGTATTGCTGACTTTAAGCTAGGTCAGCAGGCCGACTCGGTGCGAGTATTTGGCATAGGGAGTTTACCTGATACCCTGGTTGGGTTTAAAAACGTTTTTGTTTCCGTAAAGGCATACCCTCTACTCAAAAACAAGGTCATTATTAACGGGGTTGAGCTGAATGGATTTAGGGTAAACTACCTGGTTGATTCTACTGGGAGATCGAATTTTGATTTTTTGATTCCTCCCGATACAGTTGAAACTCCTGTTGATACAGTTACCCAAACCATTCTAAACATTCTTTTAAAGAATCTTACCCTTAGCGATATTCGCTTAACATATTCCGACCAAAAGCTAAAGGCAGCAGCGGATATTGTTATTCCTAAACTTCACCTTGAGGGAAGGGTTTCGGGCGATAGTATCTGGGGGAAAAGTAATGGCGAAATTGTTGTAACCAATACCCGGTTTGCTGATTTACCACTGGAGAAGGTTACAAACCTCAACTTTTCCTACAGTGTTGATTACGACAATGGAAACCTTTTACTCGACTATGCCAAGCTTGATGTAAATGGCATAGAATTTAAAGCCACTGGTAACGCAACCCTGTCGGATTCAATCTGGATGGATTTTAACGTCGCTTTGCCAAAACTTAATCTTGCTGAGCTATATGGATTTATTCCTGAGAGCATGGTAAAGGAATATGGCCTGTCGCGATTAGGGGGGACGCTTCAGCTGAATACTACTGTTCGAGGGTATTTATACGATACCCTAATGCTACCCAGTGTTTTTGTTGATTTTGGTTTAAAGAAAGGAGTACTTGAAACCAAGCAGTACCCCAAAATCAAAAGGCTTGATATTGATGGCAAGATATCGGTTCCCAATCCTAACTACCTTGCCACTACTTCGGTTAATATCCGAAGTTTTAACTTAGAAACCGAAAACAGTAGGGCTAATCTTACGCTAACTCTTAAAAATCCCAATAAACCGCTTTACAACATTCAGGGTGAAATGCACGTTACCCTCGATGAATTTGCTGGGTTGCTCCCCGATAGTACTTTATCGGAGCTTTCGGGTGTGGTTGATGCAAAGTTTTACACAAAGGGCAAAATGCCCGAGTACATCGATGTGAATAGTTCCGACTACTTCATGGATAATACGGGCTTTACCTTAAACCTCATCAACATAAATGCAGGGGTCGATACGGTTAACTATGTTAAAGGCTTTAATGCTGAGGTAACCTTTAAACCCGGTAAGGAGTTAACGGTGAACAACCTGTCGCTTCAGCTGCCTGCCTACAAGGTAAATCTAAAAGATGGATTACTAAAGGTTAAGGTTTTTGGGCAGGTGTCGGCACTCGATAAAATTGATGTGCGGGTCGATACGGTTCACATTGCCATGGGCAATAGCAGTTTTAGCAGCAGGTTGAAGTTCAAGAACCTGAACAATCCCGTTTTTAGGTGCGACGGCCGTTTGTATGTTGATCTGGATGAGGTACGTTCATTTATTCCCGATACCCTCGTTAGCCTGATCACCGGTAAAGTTGATTTTGGATTTACCACTTCAGGAATAGTTAATCCCGACTCAATTGATAAGCAGCTAATGCCTATCCTTTTCGAAAACAGCAGGTTTACAGCCCAGGTTACCGATTTTGGTATTTCATTGCCCAACGATACCGTAATAGGTATCGATAAGCTATCGCTTAAACTTACCATGGCAAACGATACGATTCGCCTGGCCAATGTGAAAGGTCATTACAAGAATCTGGACTTTAAGTCCGACAGTACCTCTATTTGGAATGTATATAAAACTTTCATCTTAGGGCAAAAGGATAAAAAGTTGATAGTGAACACCTCGCTATGGGCTAACTACGTAGATTATGACATTTTCCTACCCTTTATGGCTGAGGACTCTACGGCAAGTCCCGATACAGCTGCCTCATCAATTCCGCAATACATTATTCGAGGTATTGCAAAGGCCGATAAGGTTAAGTATGGAAAGGTTCTGATTGATGACCTTTCAACCAAGTTTAGGGTAGATGATAGCCTCTATGTAATTGATGATATGCGCATGAAAGCTTTTGGAGGCAGCATGGTTACCTCATTGGTTTACGATACCCGTAAGTACCCCTTGGAGGTTATTGAGTTTAAGAACGAGTCAAATAGGGTGAACCTTAAGCAATTGCTTGAACAGAACGACGATTTTGAACAGGATTACATCACCCATAAGAACTTCGACGGTTTAGTAAGCGGTACCGTATTCGGAAGAATTGTAATGCAGGACACCATTATTTTTTACGACAAGATAAACCTTATGGGTAATTTCAAACTTGAAAATGGTGGAATTTACAATTTTGAGCCAGCTATGGAGTTATCGAAGTTCACAAACCTGAATGAGTTGGACAATATAATGTTCAGTACCCTCGAAACCAGTGTGTTTATTTACAATAACCAAATCTACTTCCCCAAAACCAATATCGTAAGCACAGCCATGGATATGTCCGTTTACGGGATGCAGAGCTTTGGCGACGATTATGAGTACCACTTTGTGGTTTACCCCGGTGATGTTATGCTTGGGAAATCGAAAAAACTATTGAAAAAGCAGGGTTTAAAGGATGAAGGGTTTGAAGGACCAAATAAGGCCAAACGATCGGGGTTGTACCTGGTATCGCTCCAAAGGGGTAAGGAATCGAAATCGGGTTTCGACACAAAAGAGTTGCAAGCCAATATGAAAGCTACCATTCGCGTTCAGGAACGTGGGCTTAACCTGGTTTTCCACCCTCATGTGATGAACTTTAGCACCGAAATCGACAGAAAAGAAGCTAAACGAAAGGCAAAGGATGATAAGCAGGATGATAAAGAGGTTAAAGCCAATTGAGTGGGTTGCAACAGTCGTTTCGCTCATTCTTATCGTTTTAATTGGCATTAAAGCATGGCAATTAACAGGGAAGGAGAATAATAAGCTGAAAGAGCCTATCTCAAACAGCCCGTTAGATATTGTGTTTGGGAACGATTCGGCTCAGTTAACCATTTACGCATACATAAGCTACCACTGCGGTTACTGCCGACTGTTTTTTACTGATGTTTACCCCGAACTCGAAAAGGAATTCATTGCTTCTGGAAAAGTTCGTTTGGTTTTGAAGCTGGTTGAGCATTCAAATAATCCGGATCGATTGAATGAGGTGAAAACGGCTGTGTGTATAAATCGGTACGGGTATTACGGGAAACTACATGAACTATTGGTAACCAACAGCAACGTGATATATACCGATGAGTTTCGGGACATGGTAAACCATTTTATTGAAAGCGACCCGTTAGTGGCTGAATGTATTTTGGGTAACGAATCAATGGATTATATTTTGCAAATCCGACACGAATTTGATAAATTTGGTTTCAAAGGTACGCCAACATTTGTAGTAGGAAATGAAGTTATTCAGGGTTTTATGCCCTATGATCAATTTAAATCGATATTATTGAAACACATTTAAACCAGTAAAGCTATGCGAAGAAAATTACTGATTGCCCCATTTGTTTTAGGCGCAATGCTTGCATTGCTAACATGGGGATGCCAGAAGGAGGATAAGGATGTATGCCAAAAATTTGAGCCTCCCCAGTGCGAAATTGCCAACGTATGCTGCCCTACCGATGGTGGTAGTTGCTATTACGATGTGAATGGTACAAAATACTACTGCGATAAATCGAAGGCAACATCTTCCGACCCTGATGGGTGCGATGAGGCCGAAAATAAGGCTGTAGCAGATCTTTGTGCAGCTGCAAGTCCTGACCAGTTGATGTCCGCAAAGGTTGAATTAAGTAGTTTGACGCGGAAACTCATGCAGGAGGCAAGATTCTTTTCGGTTTGCCATTAATGAATTCACCGGAATAGCATAGACTATTCCGGTTAACTTTTTAAGGGGTATGCTTGTCAAAACCTTTGGCAGTGCCGTTCATGGTATAAAAGCCACCACCATTACCATTGAGGTTAGCGTTGGGCAGGGCGTAAATTTCTTTCTTGTTGGATTGCCCGATAGTGCCGTTAAGGAAAGCCAGCAGCGGGTAATGTCGGCGCTGGAGACAAATGGCTACAAGTTTCCCAAAAAGAGAATAGTTATCAATATGGCACCAGCCGATATCCGGAAGGAGGGTTCGGCTTACGATTTGCCATTGGCCATAGGCATCATGGCTGCCTCGGAGCAAATAAAACCCGATTTGCTGCCTGATTATGTTATTATGGGTGAGCTATCGCTCGATGGAACTATTCAGCCCATTAAGGGCGTTTTGCCCATAGCCATTCAGGCCCGCGAGGAAGGCTTTAAGGGTTTTATTGTTCCCATTCAGAATGCCCGCGAGGCCGCTGTTGTAAACAATCTTGATGTTTACGGGGTTGAGCATATCAAACAGGTAGTTGACTTTTTTAATGGCAAAGGCGCGCTTGAGCCAACCATTGTGAATACCCGTGAGGAATTTTTTGCCCATGCCAATAATTACGATGTTGATTTTGCCGATGTTAAGGGTCAGGAAAATGTGAAGCGGGCGCTTGAGGTTGCGGCTGCTGGAGGGCATAACATTATTATGATTGGCCCGCCGGGATCAGGAAAAACAATGCTGGCCAAGCGAATTCCTACAATAATACCACCCTTAACCTTACGCGAAGCCCTTGAAACTACCAAAATACATTCGGTAGCAGGTAAAATTGACAGGAATACCTCGTTAATGACCCGTAGGCCATTCCGTAGCCCTCATCATACCATTTCCGATATTGCCCTGGTTGGTGGTGGTCAATTTCCCCAACCTGGCGAAATATCGCTTGCTCACAATGGAGTGCTGTTCCTTGATGAGTTGCCCGAGTTCAAAAGGACAGTGCTGGAGGTGATGCGCCAGCCCCTTGAGGACAGGGTTATTACCATATCGCGGGCAAAGTTCACCGTTGAGTATCCCGCCAGCTTCATGCTGGTAGCCTCCATGAACCCCTGCCCATGTGGTTACTACAATCACCCTGAAAAGGAGTGTGTTTGCTCGCCTGGAGTTGTTCAAAAGTATTTGAATCGTATATCGGGGCCATTGCTTGACCGAATCGATATACATGTGGAGGTTATTCCTGTGCCCTTTGAGAAGCTCTCATCGGCACCACCAGCCGAGAGTAGCGCTCAAATCAGGGAG